>NZ_CP119677.1:1200000-1500000 GCF_029318685.1 Ruminiclostridium papyrosolvens DSM 2782 | reverse complement strand
TGGATTTAGGTTCCAGTGGGCGACCGTGGGGGTTCAAGTCCCTTCATCCGCACCACGAAAAAGGATTTCACAATTTGTGAAATCCTTTTTCTATGTATAAATTCATCACTTTTTTGTTTAAAAGTACATTATCTTACTGTCTAGGTACTTTTCAATATATAATTTACCTGTAGAATTAAAAGCTCTTATTACAAAATTTTTTTGAACATAATTATCATATACAAAAGTAACATATTTATTTGAATTAATATGTGAGTATTTAAAACGTTCCGGCTTCGACTTAATATAATTTAAAGTCAAGTTTTCTTTACTAATCATATTACGTTGTAAATCATCGACACCTATAGATATATATTTTATATTGACATTATTAATTTTAAACCCAAAATATCCTCGCTTATGTTTATAATCTATTGATCCGGTCATTACAAAAGGCTCATCATAAGATTTATTATAAGAATTAGAACTTTTGTATTTATATAATAGCCCAAAAAATTTTCTTTCTAAAATAATATCATAAAAAAGCTCTGTTTTAATGTTATCACAAAGTAAATAAATCTCTTTATTATTATTATTCAATTCAGATTTGATGACTAAATCACCAGGAAAAATAGCTTTTATCGCCGATTTTTCAGTAAATCTAAAACCCATCGATATAAAAATATAAAACATTAACAATAAAATTGCTAAACTGATTATAATTCCATTAATATTTCTTCTCAAATAAAGCCTCCACAAATGTTTATGTTGTATTTAGCATTATTTCAAATTAAAGAGAGAGCTTCTTCAAAGAAACCAAATATCTAGTAAAAGAGCTCTCCCTTAATCTTTTTCATACTTTATTAGTATCGAATGCCAAAGGTTTCTTGATCAGATGTATCGAATGCTGAACCAAAAGATACTGATGCCGATTTTAGAGAAAATCCCATTCCCGAAAATGCAATATGTTGATGACCATATTGTGACACTATCTTTCCTGTTTTGGCAGGATTATTTTTTGATGTTTGATATAATGAAAAGCAAAAAAATCCTGAACTTGGATAATATGAAGCATATTGATTAAATGGTATAGACTGCTTGAATCCAAAAGAGAGCCCTTCATTTACAGGATTTTCAACTGGCAGAATATTCTTATGAAGGTGCTGTATTCCGTAAACATAGTGCACAGTATTGTATTGTTGTGCATCAGTAAAGTCCGTTGCTAAGTCACCTGCCCATGCAAAAGCGACATAGTCACTATAATTCCAAGATAATAATGGTTGACTATCCCATGTAAACTCAGCATTTACTGAGTATTCAACAGGATGAAGTATTCCTGAATCATCATAAACCCACATATGATAATTTATATTGCTAATACTTTGTAAAGTTAATGAAGATAATTCCATTTCATTATTATTTAGTACTTTTCTAATATTTTGTACTTCATTATCAGTTTTTTGATATTCTTGTTTTATTTGGTCATCTGTTTTTTCATTAAGTTTCTTTATATCATTATGAATTTTTTTTACAGTATCATCAGAAACACCATATTTAGATTTCAAATTTTCATCTTTCATATTTTGAAAATCTCGAATTATTGCAGCTTCATTAATTTGCACTTTTGAGTGAGTTAATTTAACTTTACTTGGGCTATTAATTAATGTTGAAGCAAGACGGATTTTAACTTCAAAATTTAGTTCTGCAATTGATTTTTCATCAAATCCATTAGCTAATAATACACCATCTGCTTGTTTAATACTAACTTGATTATTTTGACTTTTGTCTGTTGCACTTGTCAGAAATGAACATGAACAAATTATTAGTGATAAAACTAGTAAAAAAGCTGTAAATTTAATTTTCATAAAACCCTCCATAAAAGTTTGTCAGAAACATTTCTATGATATATAAATGCTAGCTTTAGTTGATCAACTATTATAGTATAATAGTAACTATTTTCTATTTCAAGTAAATTATGGCTTCAAGGTGCAATAATGTAATCACCAAAAACACCTATTTGTTGAATCATAACACTATCATTCTGTAAAAAAAGTAATTTAAATTAAAAATTGACACATTTTGGCATATGGTATATTATTTCAAATAAAAACAACTACACAGGAGAGATTACTATGAATGAAAGTATGTATTCCAATGTACAATTTATTGGCCATGTGTTAAGCTCCACCCCACTGTTAAAGGAATCCGTTGAAGAAATGAGCGATTGGGGAATCTATCTTGGCCTTGCGAATGATAGCGATGACATCAATGCTCGTCTGCAAATCGTATCAGATGTGCTAAAGCAGGTAATTAGCATTGGTGGAATCAACAAAGACCCTTCTACTCTGAAAGTATTTGCATTGCCTGAATTCTTCTGGAGAGGGATTAAGGGTGCATATATGAATTCCCAAAAAGCAAACGATGAAATGTACAAAAAAATCAGTGATGGCCTGATTAATATTATTAAAACCCTTGAAAAACAATATGACTTCAGTGATTGGCTTTTCTTATTCGGCTCAATTTTGACTACCTTCGATATCCCCGACTGTATAACTGATACTGACAAAACCCTTTCAAAAGTTGGTGATGATTATTTAAGCGTATACAGTATACTAAAAAAATCCGCAAAGAATAAAAGTATACCCAATGTCTCTCACTTGCTGAAAATCATAGATAAAAAAGTGGCATCAGAAAACAATTATGACCAGGAACTTTCAGACTTACTTAAGGATGTATTGAGTATGAGTGACGGTTTAGCCAACAAAATGGTTTATAACAGATGTTTTATTTATTACAGACAGAATACCAATTCCATACAAAAGCAATTCAAGTCAAAAGAAGATTTTATTTTAAACAACCCATCGGCTTCAAAAGGCATTGTTGAAAATTATCTGCAAACAATGGTTAATTACCCTCCTGTCTCTGATACAAATAATCCTGTACAGACAATAACCTACTCTACTTTTAACTGCGGAGGCTTGAATATAGGCGTTGAAATTTGTCTTGACCATAGCAGAAAAAGACTCCTTGGATATTTATCCGAGAAAAAGATAAAGGAATTGGATATACAAATAGTAATATCCTGTGGAATGTCTTTGAGAAAGGATTCGGCTGCAACAAAACAAGGCGGTATACTTTTTAATTGCGACGGAGAATATGTTATTGAGGGCGATGCACAAAACGGAGACAGCTGTCACTCACAGTTAAAGACTTTCAGTTTTGATGCAAGCTGCGGTCCCAGACTGTCTGACCATATTCCTGCTTCAATTGTTAAAGACGTTAATGCTTCGACTGAGGGACAAAAACTATATCCTCACGGTCTTGGGCAAATACACATTTATAGTCCCCGAACTATAAAATAGCTCTTTTGATATTAAACAAGCAGAGATGACTATTTTAAGTCTCTCTGCTTTAATTAACATGATGAAACTATAATGCAATTATTACTTCTTTCCAGATTTATTTCTTCATATGGATATTTTGAAGTTCCATCAGAATTTACATTAAGTCTGACAATAGGAATATGGGACTTGTTCAAACCGCATACTATCCCCTTTTCTCCGCTGCTCAAAGTAACCTCGGTGCCAATAGGATATGGTGGAATAACGTTAAGAAAGCATCCTAAAATTTGCGAATCAAGGAGCATATTATTAATGGATTCGAGATAATTTATAGCATTAAATGTACCCATTTTCTTACGATATATCCTGTCCGAGGTCAAGGCATCAAATATATCCGTCACAGCTACTATCTTTGAATAAAGATGTATCTCTTCCTTATGCAAAGCCATTGGATAACCTTTACCGTCGCATCTCTCATGATGATTCAATGCAACCAGCGCAGACTTATCACTAATACCCGGTATATTTTTGAGAATGTCAAAACCCAGCTTTGAATGGCGCTTTATTACTTCAAATTCGTCATTTGAAAGAGATGACTTTTTATTCAGTATTTCAGTAGGTATGAGTACTTTGCCTATATCGTGCAAAAGTGCACCTACTCCCAATTCCTGAAGTTCAGCCTGTCCAAGTTTTAGTTTTATACCTATTATTAATGACAGTATACACACATTTACACTGTGTGAAAAAGTATAACCGTCAAAAGTCTTTATATCCATCAGGTTGACTATTATTTCTTCGGAATCAAGTATGTCATTTAAAATTTTATCTACAATTGAAATGATGTGTCCGGATGGTGGCATGCCCTCTAAACTATACTTTTCCATAGTTTGCTTCATAAATAGAATGGCTTCCAGCCTGGTAATATCTCTTATTACGTCTTTTACTTCAATATCTTTTGAAAAATTATCCTGAATATACAATTCTGTAATACCAAGAGAGGCAATTTGTGCTAAGTGAGATGGTGTCAATACAGTTCCCTCATCAATTAACATTGATGAACCATCATAATATACAGCCTTCCCCAATGTCATTCCTGCCTGGCAGTTTGAAATATTAATCTTTCTCATTGTTTCCTCTTCAGCAAAAACCATACGCTAAGCCGGACATACCCCTTGGCATAACAGCTATAGCACGGTTTTGATTTATATTAGTCCGGGACATTAAAATACAATCCGGAACCTTTGTGATAATTGTAGAAACATTATCTAAAGTTTAATTACACTACTACCGAATTACGTTGTATTTTATGATTTTGAATATTAATTAACCCCAGTTGTTACTTGATGTGACAAATTATAGTATCTACCAAAACAATTATACTTTTTTTCCCAATTAATATCAACAAAATTTTGTTTTATTTTACAAAGAATATATTTTAGAATATACTTAACTATAACCTTACCTAATAAAATGAATTAAAATAACAGGAGAAACTAATGAATTACATTATAATAACAAGCACTATAGTACTTCTGCTGGTTTATATGTTGTTTGAAACCACTCTTCTGAAAAAGAACTATATCAACTTTAGCAAAAGTTCAAAAGGTCTTAAAATCGCACATTTATCCGATTTACATGTAAATCATATTCATATTCAAAAGAAAAAGCTTATAAACAAATTGAAAGAAGTAAATCCAGATATAGTCCTTATTTCGGGAGATTATATTGAAACAGAGAAGGATATTCCCAAAGCTTTGGATTTAATAAAAGCAATAGCTGATATTTTTCCCGTATACCTCACACTTGGGAACCATGACCATAAAGCACATCAAATTATTAATAAAGGCGTAGAAGGCTTTATTGACCAGTTGGAACAGACCGGGGCTGTTGTCCTTAATAACGCTTCTGTAAGTATATGCAAAAATAGTACTACATACAATATCATTGGTATTGATGACCTGAAAAGAGGAAAGCCCGATTTGGCTAAAGCATTCGCAAATGTAAATTCTTCATTCCAAAACCATATTAATATTGTACTATCACATAACCCGGATACATTACTTACATTATCACAACATCACACTGATTACTTTCTATGCGGACATTTTCACGGCGGACAGATATGGATGCCTTTTCATCTGGAATTCAGAATTCTTAGAAGAGAACAGCTTTGCAGGAGGGGTTACAGGAGAGGGCTTCATAAAATTAACGGAATAGTTATTTATATTAACAGGGGCCTGGGTAATGTTCTGTTTCCTTTCCGTTTCTTTTCGGTTCCGGAAATTGCAGTAATCCAGCTTCCATAAAATAAAGCCGTGAAAATCAGGTGATATCACCGATTTTCATGGCTTTTTAAAAGCTATATTATAAGAGTGGCTTTATAACATCAAGAACACCAGCTTTAAACTTTTCAAGTTTATCCTGAGACAAATTCAATGTCTTTTCTGATACTCCGTAATAAATCTTTATTTTAGGCTCTGTTCCTGATGGCCTTACGCAGAACCATGAACCGTCTTCCATTTCAAAATAAAGCACGTCTGACTCAGGTAAAAGGATTTTCTCTGTAGTCCCGCTTACAATTACATACCTTTCTGATTTGTGGTAATCTCTGACAGCCTTAACCTTGATATCTCCAAATGCTTCATATCTGGTGTTTCTCATAGTTGACAAGGCTTGTTTAATTTTTGTAACACCATCCTTACCTTCAAGGGTAAAGGAACTGATGCCTTCAAGATAATAGCCGTACTTTTCATAAACATTTATAAGTGCGTCATACAAGGAAATACCTTTTGCCTTGTAATAAGCAGCCATCTCTGCAATAAGCATTGATGCAACTACCGCATCCTTATCTCTTACATCTGTTCCTGCAAGATAACCGTAACTTTCTTCAAAGCCAAACAGGTACTTCTGTTTTCCTGTTTCGTCTCTGAGCTTTATCTGTTCTCCGATAAACTTGAAACCTGTGAGAACCTCCACCAGCTCTATATTATAGTAGTTGGCAATAACCCTTGCAAGTTCAGTGGTAACTATGGTTTTTACAACAAAGCCGTTTGCAGGAAGCTTTGCTTCTTCCTTCATTGCAGTGAGTATATATTCCAACAGCAAACATCCTGTCTGATTACCTGTCAGAACAGCATATTCTCCATCATTTTTTCTAACAACCACACCTACTCTGTCGCTATCCGGATCAGTTCCGATAATCAAATCAACATCATTATCTGACGCAAGCTTGATAGCAAGCTCAAAGGCTGACCTTTCTTCAGGATTCGGGGATTTTACAGTTGAGAACTGTGAATCAGGAAGTTCCTGCTCCTTGACAACCAGAACGTGTTTAAAGCCGCTTTCTGCAAGTATTCTCCTTACAGGCTTATTACCTGCCCCGTGCAGAGGAGTATATACGATTTTGAACGTGTCTGCTACCTTGGCAGCAGCATCCTTATTTACTCTCAGCTTCTTCAGCATATCAATATACTCATTATCAATTTCACTGCCTATAATTTGAAGGAGGCCTTTGCTTATAGCTTCTTCCTTAGAAATAATATTAACTTTTGTAATGTCTTCAATCTTATTTATTTCAGATATAACGGCATTTGAACCGTCTATAGAAAGCTGTCCGCCATCTTCTCCGTATACCTTGTAGCCATTGTACTGCTTGGGGTTATGACTTGCAGTTACAACCACTCCGGCAGCAGCTTTTAAGTATCTTACAGCAAATGACAATTGAGGTGTAGGTCTCAATTCATCAAACAGATATGCTTTAATACCGTTTGCACAGAATACCTTTGCAGCTTCAAGTGAAAACTCCGGTGACATAAAACGTGAATCATATGCTATAACTATACCTTTGTCCTGATTTCCCAGATGGTTTATATAATTTGCCAAACCCTGTGAAGCAACCCTGACTGTGTAAATGTTAATTCTATTGGTTCCGGCTCCGATTATACCTCTGAGTCCTCCGGTTCCAAATTCAAGGCTTTTATAGAATCTGTCTTCCACTTCCTTGGCATCATTTTTTATGGACAAAAGTTCATTTTTTGTGTCTTGATCGAAATAATCATTATCCAACCAAAAGTTAAGTTTTGATAGGTATTCCATTATTTAAGTAACCTCCTAAAAATTTCATTTGAGTATTAGTATATCATAAATGTAATCAAATTCAATGAGGATTAGAAAGTCAAACTAAAATCTAAATTGTAAAAATTTTATTAATCTGTGAAAGTTTTGAATTTATATAAAAACTGTACACTAAATTTCGCTTTATAAGCCTGTAGAAATGATTTAAGGTATATACAACTTCATATACCACACCTGTTTTTTCAAAGAAATCATTAGCATCAAAATTAACACCTGCAATAGGCTTGTAGGCGTTTAAGCAACCGCTATAAGAAGCGTATTTTTCAAGAAACATATGAATTTCGTCTGGAATAACATTTTTAGAAATACATGAATCCCATAGAACATTGCCTTCAACAAGAGTTCTTACTACAAATTCAGAGCAGGTATATGCCTTGTGGGTATCAAACTTACACCCAAGTAAAACTCCTATTGCAGCTAAAGAATTGTAAATGTTCTCTTCACTGTCATTTTTTATTTTATATATAAATAATTTAATAGTTTCGTACTGTTCTTCCGTTACGGGTATGCTGAAAACCTTTATAGAAACATCCTGTTGCTTCCTAAGAGTAAATCTTTCAGGAAATTCTTTAACAAATCCGCCAACCAGAGGATTAGAAGCCCTATATCGTGCAAAGGAATACATCTCGTTCAGATTCTCCGTGAGACTTATAGAAGAATGATTATAAAAGCTTCTGGTAAATACCCTTATTAATTTTCCCATTTTAGTAGGAGTTGAAGATAATACAACATAAATGTTTTTCATATTTTCACTTCCTTATAGTACATTTTTATAATAATATACGGAAATAAATAAAACATGTATGAAACTTGTCTTATATTAAAAGAATCCGAATTTGAATAAAACAGTAGCAACTATAACCGTTACAAGTCCGGCAAGCCCAATAGCCAAGCCGCTCATAGCTCCTTCTGTTTCGCCCAAATCAACCGCCTTTGTTGTTCCTAACGCATGAGACGAAGTTCCAATAGCAATACCCTTTGCTGTCTTGTCCGTTATTTTACAAATCTTTAATAACCATTCTGCAAAAACGGCACCAAATATACCTGTTATAATAATGGCAGCTACCGTTACAGATGGAATTCCTTTCAGCTGAGTTGATAATTCAATTCCCAGTGGAGTAGTTATAGACTTTGGTACCAGAGATGCAATCAGTTCTTTTGAAAGACTGAAAGCCTCTGACATAGCCCACACACTCAGAATTGCGGTAACTGACCCAATGATCACTCCCCCCAGTATCGCAACATAGTCTTTTTTTAAGGAATTTATGTTCTTATATAAAGGAACAGCCAGTATTACTGTTGCTGGTGTAAGAAAAAGAGAAATAAAATCTCCTCCCTTCTTATAGTCCTCCAATGGAATATGTAATGCCAGCAAAGCCCCAATAACCAATGCTATTGCAATCATCAAGGGATTTAAAAAAGCAATCCTTGTTTTTTTGTTTATAAAAATACCAATCTCATAAGCCAATATTGATATAAGCAGTGCGAATAAAGGTGACGATATAATTTCTTTCATTTTTCCTTCCTCCTTTTTATTAGCTGTATTGTCCAACCCGTTACAATCATAACAACAAAAGTTGTAACAAAACATATAACCAATATAGGAAGGATACTTTTCTTTAAAATCCCTACATAACCAATTAGTCCCACCCCTGCAGGAATAAAAAAGAATGCAAGATGATCTATTAAAAACTTACTTATCTCATCTATTTTGTCCAATTTGATAACCCCGGTTATCAGGCAAATAAAAAGCAATATCATTCCTATGATACTGCCCGGAAGCGGAACATGTACTACTTTGTTCAATACTTCCCCGATAAAGCAAATAATTAGTACAATTAAAAACTGCCTTAGTAGTTTCATTACTTCCCCCTGAGTGATTCTATCTTATCCCTTAATTCCGCTGCACGTTCAAATTGTAAATCAGCTGCTGCCTGCTTCATTTCACTCTGTAATTTAGCAATAAGCTTTTCAAGTTCCTGTTCAGACATATGAGTTGCTTTCTTTCCGGCATAATACTTGTCCTCTTCTTCAGCAACCTTTGTGGCTTCAAGAACATTTCTTACTGATTTCTGAATAGTAGTCGGAACAATTCCATGCTTTTTATTGTAATCCATCTGAATCTGCCGTCTTCTGTTAGTCTCACTTATAGCTCTGTGCATTGAGCCTGTGATATTGTCAGCATACATTATAACCTTACCTTCAGAATTTCTGGCAGCTCTTCCTATAGTCTGTATCAGTGAGGTTTCAGAACGCAGAAAACCTTCTTTATCCGCATCAAGTATGGCTACCAGTGAGACCTCAGGAATATCAAGACCTTCTCTTAAAAGATTTATTCCGATGAGAACATCAAATACTCCCAAACGTAAATCTCTTATTATCTCCATTCTCTCAAAAGTTACAACGTCGGAATGAAGGTACTTAACCTTTATGTCCAGTTCCTTCATATAGTCCGTCAAATCCTCTGCCATCTTTTTGGTAAGAGTCGTAACAAGTACTCTTTGTTTCTTCTCAGCCCTGGTATTGATTTCACCGATTAAGTCATCTATCTGACCTTTCACAGGTCTTATAATAATCTCCGGATCTATTAATCCTGTAGGCCTTAAAATCTGTTCAACTATCTGAGTGGAATGCTCCCTTTCATATACAGCCGGCGTAGCACTTACATATACTACCTGATTCACCCGTTCCTCAAATTCATGGAATTTAAGCGGCCTGTTGTCAAAGGCTGACGGCAGCCTGAAACCATACTCTACAAGAGATTCTTTTCTGGAACGGTCGCCGTTGTACATAGCCCCTACCTGTGATACCGTAACATGAGATTCATCTATAACAAGCAGATAATCATCAGGAAAATAATCCATAAGTGTATATGGTGAACTCCCCGGTTCACGGCCGCTTATATGACGTGAATAATTCTCTATGCCTTGACAGAAGCCTATTTCAGACATCATTTCCAAATCATATCTGGTTCTTTGTTCCAGTCTTTGAGCTTCCAGCAGTTTGCCTTCCATTTTAAACTGCTCCAGTCTTTCTTCCAGCTCTTTTTCAATAGTTACCATGGCACGATCCATTTTAGGTCTGGTGGTAGCGTAGTGAGAAGCCGGAAAAACAGCTATGTGCTCCCTAGTTCCAATTATCTCACCTGTCAGATAATCTACTTCCGTGATTCTTTCTATCTCATCTCCAAAAAATTCTACTCTTAATACCTTTTCGGAGCTGTTCGCAGGGAATATCTCCAGAACATCTCCTCTTGCCCTGAACCTTCCTCTTCTAAAATCTATCTCATTTCTTTCATACTGTATATCTACCAATTTTCTGATTACTTCGTCCCTGTCCTTCTGCATACCTACTCTAAGGGACAACATCAGGTCTGTGTAGTCCTCCGGGTCTCCCAATCCGTAAATACAGGAAACACTGGCAACAATAATTACATCCCTTCGCTCAAACAGCGCTGCTGTGGCGGAGTGTCTCAATTTATCAATTTCTTCGTTTACAGAAGAATCTTTTTCTATATACGTATCAGTTGATGGTATATATGCTTCCGGTTGATAGTAATCGTAATAACTTACAAAATATTCAACTACATTATTGGGAAAAAACTCTTTAAACTCACTACAAAGTTGAGCTGCAAGTGTCTTGTTGTGTGCAATTACCAGAGTAGGCTTTTGCACCTGCTCTATAACTTTTGCCACTGTATATGTCTTTCCTGAGCCTGTAACACCCAAAAGCGTCTGATGTTTTTGGCCTTCTTGTATAGCTTTACTTATTTTTGCTATAGCTTCCGGTTGGTCTCCCATGGGCTTGTATGGCGAAATAACTTCAAATTTATTCATAAGATTCAAACCTTTCTATACTTGCCAGCCGGTAAAACAGTACAACTATTTCGTTACCGACAATATTTATCCTTCTGTATATAATATAAAAAACATTATACCACATATCAAAGGAAAAACAAACGTACGTTTGGCAAATATATCTAGCCCCCGAAAAACATGTGCTGTACAAATATCTTGATGCCTATCCCTATTAAAATCAAACCTCCCACGATTCCTGCACGTTTCCCAAGTAAATTGCCAAACCTTTTAGATACCAATATTGCAGCTATGCAGCATATAAAAGTTATGGCACTGATAATCGTTATTGAATATAAAATATTTACATTCAAAGCAGATAAGCTCACTCCTACCGCCAAGGCATCTATACTGGTTGCAACTGCCTGTACTGTCAACAACTTGAAAGTTAATGCAAATAGTGAACAATCCTGTTCTTCATCAGCAGTTATAGCTTCGTGAAGCATTTTTCCTCCAATTATGATAAGCAAAATGAAAGCTATCCAATGGTCGAATTTTTTGATGACAGATTCAAAGGAATTTGCTGCGTAATAACCTAATAAGGGCATTATCCCTTGAAATACTGCAAACATTATTGACATCTGCAAAATATGTTTTATTTTTATTTTTTTGATACATAAGGAATTTGATATTGATACAGCTGACGCATCCATAGATAAACCTATTGCCAGCAAAATCAGTTCTGTTAAACTCATGTAAGCCTCCATTAAACTACTGTAGAATATTAATACATTAAAAAAAACAGGGAATCATTTCATTAAACTGCAAGAAATGAATCCCTTATACTATTTTAACCTCTAGGTAAAAGACCAATTTTTCTTTGAACCTTTGAAAGGGTTTTTCTTGCCATGTAAGCAGCTTTTTCTGCATTTTCCTTTAGAATCGAGTTCAGTTGTTCCTTATCAGATGAAAATTCGTTGAATCTCTGTTGTATCGGAACCAACATGTCTGCTACTGACTGTCCTACTGTTTCCTTTAAATCGCCGTAGGACCTTCCTTCAAATTCCTTTTCAATGTCACTGATACTCTTTCCGGTAACACTTGAGTATATACTGATTAGATTGCTGACACCCGGCTTGTTTTGCTCGTCATAACGTATTTCACGTTCTGAATCGGTAACAGCCCTTTTAAATTTGCGCATTACGGCATCCTGTGAGTCAAGAATCAGAACAAATGCATTCTCATTCTCATCTGACTTGGACATTTTCTTTTCAGGTTCCTGAAGACTCATTATTTTTGCACCTATTTTAGGTATAAAGGCTTCGGGGATTGTAAATGTATCACCATATATGTTATTAAATCTGTCAGCTACATCTCTGGTAATCTCAAGATGTTGTTTCTGGTCTTGTCCGATTGGAACAAGATCCGCCTGATAAAGCAGTATATCTGCTGCCATAAGTACAGGGTATGTGAACAAGCCTGCATTTATGTTGTCTCCGTGTCTTTGAGACTTGTCCTTGAATTGGGTCATTCTGTTCAATTCACCCATATATGTGAAGCAATTTAGAATCCATGCTAATTCTGCATGTGCACTGACATGTGACTGTAAAAACAATATGCTTTTTTTAGGGTCAAGACCACAGGCCATATAAAGTGCCAGAAGATTTAGACTTCTCTGTCTTAATTCGGCAGGCTTCTGACGAACTGTAAGTGTATGAAGATCTACTACACAGTACAAGCACTCATACTCTTCCTGCAAAGGAATCCAATTCTTTATAGCACCCAGATAATTTCCTATGGTAAGGTTTCCTGATGGCTGAACACCACTGAAAATCCTTTTCTTCTGTTCTATCTGTTCCATCTAAAACACATCCTTACGAATTTTATTTATTATTTTCCATTATTCATACCTAAAGATTTTATCTTAAAATAATGCCGTTAACAAGGTATTTTCAAACATATTGCAAAATAATCAGTCATTTTTTTGAGACCTTTTATATGAATAATAAATGATATAGAAGCCTACGGCAGCTATTAAGTAAAATGCGCCTGAATTTTCCCGGCCTGACATAATGCGTAGGATTCCAAAAACCAACAGCACCAATGAAAAAAATAAACAACCCAACCTCAAAATCTTGTTCATGCCGGAAAAACCTCCCGTTACAATAAAATATTAACATCAAACATATTTTAGCACAGAATTTATATTATGTAAGCAATGAAGCGCCGAATTATGTTTAAAGCCGTAAACCCAAAGATTTCTTGGACTTTACGGCTTATATTTATTCTATCGTTCTTCTCTGAAATATGGTTCTCCAAGTGCTTTTGGAGGTTGGTTCTCCTTTGATTTTTTTATGGAAATCATAATAAGAACTATTATTGTTACAAGATACGGGAGCATATCGAAAATGCTCTGTGGAATGGGTACATGACTTTGTAGATACAAGCCCAAAATACTCAAGCCTCCGAAGAAATATGCACCCAGCATAGCTTTATACGGATTCCAGGTTACAAAGATAACAAGTGCCACTGCAATCCAACCTCTTCCTCCCGTTACACCCTCCTGCCATGACGGTACAGTAACCATTGACATGTATGCACCGGCTATACCGCTCAAAGCACCTCCCAGAAGTATATGAAGGTATTTGTACCTAGTTACGTTGATTCCTGCAGTATCGGCGGCACCCGGGTTTTCCCCTACAGTTCTCATATTCAGGCCCATTTTGGTTTTATACATATACAATCCCAGTAAAATCGCTGCAACATATCCTGCATAAACAAGAATATTCTGATGGAAAAAAGCACTTCCTATAACAGGAATATCTCCAAGCAAAGGAATCTTAATAGGTTTAAAACTGTTTCTTATGGAATCGGATAAAGCCTGTCCAATCATCTTTTGTCCTAAGAAGCTGGAAAAACCTGTACCGAAAATTGTAAGAGAAAGACCTGAAACAATTTGGTTTGCTCTTAATGTAATTGTCAAAAAGGCAAAAATCAACGCTCCTCCTGCTCCTGCAACCATTCCTGCAAGCATACCAATTACCGGATTTCCTGTAGACAAGGCAGCGCCAAAACCTATAACGGCACCGATAAGCATCATTCCCTCAACACCAAGGTTTAATTGCCCAACCTTTTCTGTTATTATTTCTCCTAAGGTTGCAAATAGTAAAGGAGTTCCGGCTGTAACGGCACCGGCTAAAATAAATGTAATCATACTAACTAAACTCATTTATGCCGCCTCCTTTCCAATTTTATGCTCTGTAATTCTGTTGCGTACAAGCTTGTATTGAATGAAAAACTCACTTCCCAGAACAAAGAAAAGAATCATTCCCTGAAGTATCTGAGCGACCGATGAATGAATATTAAAAGCTGTTTGAATATAGGTTCCGCCCTGTTGAAGAACAGCGAAAAGGAAACATACAACAACAATAACAGGTGCGCTCAAGCCCGCAAGCCAGGTTGTAATAATTGCCGTAAAACCAACTCCGTTTGCAACCTGATAGCTCAGAGTATTATTTACTCCCGACACCTGAAACATACCCACCATACCGCACAAAGCGCCACTTAGCAAAATTGAGGACAGAATTATCTTTTTAACATTCATTCCGGCATATCTTGCGGTGTTTTCACTTTCACCGATTACCTGTATTTCGTATCCTCTTTTTGTTTTATTTATAAAAATATACATTATAATTACCAATACAATAGCTGCAATCCATCCTATGTGAATACCAAACACCTTTGGAAGTGCGGCATTGTCAGGAAACATTGCAATTTTACCTGCCCCAAGGGCATTAGGGTCCTTCCATGGACCATATTGCAGATACATAAGGAATTTTTGTGCAATATAATTCATCATCAGAGTAAACAATGTTTCATTTGTACCGAATTTTGCTTTGAAATACGCCGGAATCAATGCCCATATACCTCCTGTGATTGCGGCAGATACAAACATCAGTAAAAGCAGCAAACCCGTAGGAAGGTTTGAATGGTATAAAGCAAAATAGCTGGCAGCGAAAGCACCCATTATTATTTGTCCTTCGGCACCGATATTCCAGAACTTCATTCTGAAAGCTACCGATATACCGAGAGAGGTAATTATCAGCGGAATCGCCTGTATTATTGCTTCTTTGAATCTATACGCGGAGCCGAAGGAACCGTCCAGCATTGATACATAAACATCCATCGGATTAAAGCCTATGAGCATTATAAATATACTGGTGGCAACAAGTGCTCCAAGTATTGCAATAATTCTGAATATAACAGATTGTTTTTTTGTAAGGTCTGTCCTTTTAATAATTCTGAACATTACATTCCCACCCCCATTACCTTATCCATATGTTCTCCTGCCATCATAAGGCCAAGCTGCTCCTTGGTTACCTTTGAAGCACTAACAATACCTGTTATTCTACCGTTGCAGATAACCATTATTCTATCGCAAAGCTCTATGAGAACATCCAGATCCTCACCGATATAGAGTATGCCTACTCCCTTTTCCTTCTGCTCGTTTAGGAGGTCATAGATTGTGTAAGACGCATTGATATCCAATCCTCTGACGGGATATGCAGTTATTAGTAAATCGGGGTTTGACTCTATTTCACGACCCAAAAGCACCTTTTGTATGTTACCCCCTGAAAGTTGTCGTACAGGATGGTTAATTCCCGGTGTACTGATTTCAAGCTTATTTATCAGTTTTTGTGCCAGATTTCTTGCTGTCTTCTTTTCTATAAAAACACCTTTTTGGTTTTGGTATTCTTTAAGAATCAGGTTATCAACCATTCCCATGGAGGCTACCAGACCCATACCAAGTCTGTCTTCAGGGATAAAGCTCATGCTTATACCCATTTTGATTATGTCACGAGGATTTTTTCCTACGATATTTTCACCTTTGTATTCAATAGAGCCTGAAGCGATAGGATACAGACCTGCTATAGCCTCGCACAGCTCTTTCTGTCCGCTTCCTGCAACACCTGCAACACCTAGTATCTCTCCCGTCGAAAGGGAAAAACTAATGGCGTCAAGAGCCTTAACATTTTCTTCATCTACTACTGTAAGATTATTTATATCCAATATATGTTTATTTTTTTTGCTTTCAACCCTATTAATTGAAAGATCAACAGCTTTACCCACCATCAGGTTAGTAAGCTCAGTGGCACTTGTATCTTCCTTGTTCACAGTGCCTACTGTTTCGCCTTTTCTCAAAACAGTAATTCTATCTGATATTTCCATTACTTCATTTAGCTTGTGAGTAATTATTATTACTGAACAGCCTGACTGCTTCATTTTTCTCAAGATATTGAAAAGACCTTCTGTTTCCTGTGGAGTTAAAACTGCTGTAGGTTCATCAAGAATCAGTATCTCAGCACCCCTGTAAATTACCTTTAATATCTCAACAGTCTGCTTTTCACCTACAGACATATTGTAAACCTTCTTGTTAAGGTCAACTGCCAGTCCATACTTTTCAGAGATGTTTTTAATTTTCTGAGAAAGCTGTTTGTTTCCAATAAAAAAGCTTTCCTTCTGTCCGGCTATAATATTATCCCTTGCTGATAATACCTCCACTAGCTTAAAGTGCTGGTGAATCATTCCTATACCGATAGCCATGGAGTCTTTAGGAGTCTTGAATGTAACCTGTTTTCCCTTGATGTGTATACTTCCACTGTCCGGAGTGTATATACCTGAAAGCATATTCATCAATGTACTTTTACCGGAACCATTTTCCCCTAGCAAAGCATGGATTTCGCCCTTCTTTACCTCAAGGCACACATTATTGTTAGCGACAACAGGACCAAAGGTTTTGGTTAAGTTATCAATTTTGATATACACTTCGTTATTCACAGCATCACCTTTTCATATTAATTATTTACGTGTTAAATTTTTTAGCAGTAGCCGATTACCGAATGAATCGGTTCTATCAACTACTGCTAAATTGTCATTACTCAATTATATCAAAAGTCCTTGATTACTTGCTGATTTTTCCGTTTACACCTTCAACAAACCATTTGCAGGACTGCTGTTCTTCAACTGTCATAACTTTTCCTTCAGGAATCTTTACTGTACCTGTCTGATCCTTGATAGGACCTGCAAGAACTTTTAATGAACCGTCAAGAATCTTTTTCTTTGCTTCTTCGACTTTAGCCTTTATATCTGCATCAACCAAATCTGACATTGGCCCTAAATCAACAACTCCATCTTTCATTCCGCCAAGATAGTTTTCAGCTTTCCATGTTCCGTCCAGAATTTTCTTGACCTGATCAACATAGTATACTCCCCAGTTCCATACAGGAGCTGTGAGGTATGCTTTCGGAGCTGCCTTGCTGCTGTCTGAATTATATCCGATTGCAAATGCATTCTTTTCCTGAGCTGCTATTTGTGAAGCCGTTGAATCCTGATGCTGAGCTATAACGTCATTTCCTTCATTAAGAAGCGCTGTAGCCGCATCCTTTTCAACCTGAGGATCATACCATGTGTTTGTCCATTTTACGTTTACAACTGCATTTGGGTTTACTGAACGAACACCCAGTGTAAAGAAGTCTATTCCTCTGATAACCTCAGGAATTTGCATTGCTGCAACATATCCTATCTTGTTTGTTTTTGTCTTTAAACCAGCTACAATACCAGAAAGATATCTTCCTTCTTCAATCTGACCAAAATAGTTTACGAAATTAGTAGTATTTGATTTATTACCTGAGCAGTGGAAGAACTTAACTTCCTTGTGTTCTTTTGCCGCTTTTTCAACATGATCCATGTAACCGTAGCTTGTAGCGAATATAGCCTTACAGCCCTGGTCTATAAGATTGTTAATTGCTTTTTCAACTTCAGCTGTTTCAGGAACATTTTCAACTGCCAATGTTGTTACATTCTTGTCTTTAAGAGTAGTTTCGAGATATTTACGACCCTGATCATGTGCAAAGGTGTAACCTACATCCCCAACTGAACCGATATAGATGAAGCCTACTTTCAAGCCGTTACCATCTGCTGCTTTAGAGCCTGATGCCGTAGAGATAGATGCTGATGAATTTTCACTGTTGTTTGTTGCACTTAATCCACAACCGGATAATACTGTCATACAAACAAATACAATTGCTAGCATTAACGCCGTTAATCTTTTCATTTTGTTATCCCCCTATTTTTTAAATAAGAATTATATATTTTAAATGTTTCAATTCTTTAAGAAACATTAAATAACTATTTTGAAATAACTATTCTGCAAAACTCAGCTTTCCATCTTCCATACTGCTGATAATTGCAAGAGACTTAACATCAAAGCCCTTTTCTCTTAACAATTTTCCGCCGTCCTGAAAGCCTTTCTCGATAGCTATTCCTATGCCGCCAAGTTTAGCTCCTGATTGTTCCACTATATGGGCAAGTCCCAACGCAGCCTTTCCGTTAGCCAGAAAGTCGTCAATTATTAAAATGGTATCTTCTGAATTTAAATAGTTTTTTGAAACCCGAATTGTATAAGTTTTCCCCTTTGTAAAAGAAAAAACTTCACTAAGATAAGCATCACTGTCCAGATTTCTGGACTCTGTTTTCTTTGCGAAAATTACCGGGACATTGAAATACTGTGCTGCAATACATGCAATCCCAATGCCGGATGCTTCTATTGTAAGAATTTTTGTGATATTTTTGTGGGCAAACAGCTTGTAAAATTCCTTGCCCATCTCATTGAAAAGAGCTACATCCATTTGATGATTCAGAAATGAATCAACCTTTAGTATGTCGCTTCCGATTACTCTGCCGTCTTTTAATATCCTCTGTTCTAAGAGTTCCATCTTATCCTCCGGTAATATAAATGTCATTAGTCGCAGTAATATCCATACCTTCACCCAATGATATCAATTCCCACATACGCAAAAGAAGATACCATAAGTATTTAAACATTACGAACTTACATCATAAACCTAAAAAACTCCCAATCAAAGATTGGGAGTTCAAGTCTTATGACAAAGTGCAATGTCTAAGATGAACACCCGTAGCAAAGCCATTTACGGCGGCTTCGTAGAAACTGTCGGACCATATTACCGAAAATATACGGGATACTTTTCCTTAAACTAATTTTATATTTTAAAAAATAAAAAATCAATTATTTGGAAAATATCTGTATTTAAATTTTAAATAATCAAAACTAATAGTATTTCGACAAAATTATTTTATCTTAGACAAAAGAAAAAATCAAGACAAATGTGAACATTTTTAAGAAATGTCTTTAAAAAGTTCGTTTAATTTTCTTGTTCTCTCAATAAGTAGCAATAACGGAAATCCAAGGACATAGCAAGCCAGTATCTGTCCAAGACCCACTGATAAAATAGTCGCAAATAAGGGTAAATTGTTTAGTACACTAAGCATGATTCCAACTGATACAGCATTTATCACAACTGCAGGCAAAGGCGCCAACCATTTCCGCTTGGGCTTGTTATAGGTCAATTTATAAGTAAGGTAAGCTGCAAGCAAGGACGAAAGACTACCTATAACTACATCCCATATTCCGTTTCCTCCCAATATATTAGCCAGAATACAACCTACGAACAATCCGGGTATAGCTACAGGGGTAAAATACGGCAATACCGTAAGTGCTTCAGCAAGCCTGCTTTGCATGGGCTGAAAACTTGTAATGTAAAAAAGCATTGTAAGAACTAAATACACAGCTGCTATCATTGCTGCTACAGTTAATCTTCTGATATTTCTATTCATTTTAACCTCCATGGCCGTGACAGGGTTCCTAAAAAAGCCTTTATACAAAACAAAATACTGCCCTGCAATTATGCAGGCAGCGTCGCCATAGTTTTGTTTTTAGACAGGATGGTCACGAACTGTCTTTTTATTTTGTGTAAAGTATATCACTTTTAATAATGTATTTCAAACATATAATTCTAAAGTTACATAATAATAAATTTCCATTTACTATTCATTTTATGTA
This sequence comes from Ruminiclostridium papyrosolvens DSM 2782, assembly GCF_029318685.1. NCBI lineage: Bacteria > Bacillati > Bacillota > Clostridia > Eubacteriales > Oscillospiraceae > Ruminiclostridium > Ruminiclostridium papyrosolvens. The sequence continues at coordinate 1,479,832 of NZ_CP119677.1, read as the reverse complement.
ATGTATAATGTATAATTTGGGTAGACAATCTACCAGCTACCATACTTTATTTATGTGAAATTTAAATTGACATTTTGTATATGGAGGGTTTACATGAGCAATTCAATGTACGACGTTGTAATAATCGGTTGTGGTATCTCCGGTATATTTGCCGGATATGAACTGACAAAACAAAATCCCCAACTCAAGGTAGTAATGATTGAACAGGGACATGATATTACTAAAAGAACCTGCCCGATTGTTGCTAATAGGACAAAGGACTGCATACGCTGTAAAACATGTGATATAATGCGTGGTTTCGGTGGTGCGGGAGCATATTCCGACGGTAAATTCAACTTTACAACTGCTTTCGGCGGCTGGCTGAATGATTATCTGCCCGATGACGAAGTTATGAAACTAATAAACTATGTTGACAATGTTAATGTTGAATTTGGAGCTACAAAGGAAATGTTCTCCACATATACTGACGAAGCAAAGGCTATAGAAAAGAGAGCATTGGAAAATGACCTTCATCTTTTGCAGGCATCAGTAAAGCACCTTGGTACAGAAAACAATCTTGAAATACTTAAGAGACTGTACATTTATCTTCTGGAACGTCTGGAACTCAGGTGTAATACGCAGGTTCTGAACATTGAGCCTTGCAAGGACGGCGGCTATGCCGTAGAGTTACATGACGGACAAATCATTAACTGTAAGTATCTTATTGCTGCACCCGGAAGATCCGGCGCTGAGTGGTTTTCACAGCAATGTAAAAGGTTAAAGCTTGACCTTATTAATAATCAGGTTGATATCGGAGTGAGAGTTGAACTGCCTGCCAAGGTATTTGAGCACATTACCGATGTTGTATACGAATCCAAGCTTGTATACAGGACAAAACAATATGGTGACCTTGTGCGTACCTTCTGTATGAATCCTTATGGTCATGTTGTTTCAGAGAATGTTGACGGAATCGTAACAGTTAACGGACACAGCTATACCGACCCAAAATTGAGAAGTGAAAATACAAACTTTGCGCTTCTGGTAAGCAACAGGTTTACTTCCCCCTTTAATGAGCCTTACCAATACGGCAAGAGAATTGCTTCCCTTTCAAATATGCTTGGAGGAGGAGTGCTGGTACAGAGGTTCGGAGATTTAATCAAGGGTGCGAGAACAAACCCTCACAGACTGGGACAAAGCTTTACTCACCCGACGTTAAACGCAACACCGGGAGATTTGAGCCTTGTATTAACCAAGAGACATCTGGACAATATCATTGAGATGATTTATGCTCTTGATAAAATTGCTCCCGGTACAGCAAATTATGATACACTTCTTTACGGTGTGGAAGTTAAATTCTACAGTTCAAGACTTCAACTGACTAATGAACTTGAAACCAAGCTCCCGAATATGTTTGCCATAGGCGACGGAGCCGGTATAACAAGAGGTCTTTCACAAGCAAGTGCCAGCGGAGTTCTGGCAGCTAGAACTATTATAAACAGAATCAATTCTTAATATATAAATCAAAAGCACTTTGTGTCAGTCAATTAATAAGACCTGATACAAAGTGCTTTTTTTATTGAATAGTTTATACTTTTTCAGGTTCAGGGTAATCTACTCCAAAAGTATCAACAGTAACCAGCTTCATTACCTGTGGCTCTTTTGGTTTGTCATTGTAGTCAGTCTTTACACTCACTATCCTGTCAGCTTCTTCAATTCCCTCTATAACCTTACCAAATGCAGCGTATTGACCGTCAAGGTGAGGTGCTTTTTCAACCATTACAAAGAACTGTGAGCCTGCCGAATCGGGTACCATTGTTCTTGCCATTGAAAGGACTCCCTTGTCGTGCTTTAAGTCATTCTTAAATCCGTTTGATGAAAATTCTCCCTTAATGCTGTAATCAGGGCCACCCGCTCCTGTTCCTTCCGGGTCTCCTCCCTGTATCATAAAGCCGGGAATTACTCTGTGAAATATAACTCCATTATAAAAACCTTTATTTATAAGAGAAATAAAGTTATTAACGGTATTGGGAGCAATTTCAGGATACAGTTCTGCCTTCATAATATTCCCGTTTTCCATTTCAAATGTAACAATAGGATTTTTGTTCATAGTCAGTATTCCTTCCAAAATATATATTTTTTGCTATACTTATTTTATAGTTTTATCAACTGTTGTCAAGTATATTCTTTGGTGCCATAATTCCAGACTGTTCTTTATAAGATAAGCCAGATACCTGGCGCCTGATGCTGCCAGTATGAATATGAAAATCATCTGAAAATCCCGGTACCTGTATTGAATTTCGATAATGGAGTAAACTGCAAAATTCAACGTGTAATAAAAAAGTACCTGACAAATTGTCAGATACTATATATATATTATACTAAATCCAAACTCATCTGCTTTTCAGTCTTGTCTTCTTCTTTAATGTAACAACCTATTGCCGGAATATTTTTCGTCCTATAGTAATCAATATTAGATAATACCTTTTCATCCAATGTTTTTATGCCTGTCATAATACTACCTTTTTTAGAAGTAAGAATCTGAACTCCCTGTGAATTTTTTGTTGTTTTAACACCAATACTTTCTGTATTAAACACCAGCATCTTGTTAATGCTGCTTATGGCAATCAACTCAATATCCTCAGTTGCAAAAAACATTCTTATTAGTGGTGAACCATTGTAGTAAGCATTCGCAAGCTTTTTCCTGTTTGTCTTGGTGGCATACCCTGACAAATCAATTTTAGCACCCTTCCCGTTTTCATAGAAAAACAGCATATAACCTTCGTAATTATCCGTTGCAGTAATATATATTATTTTTTCATCACTGTCCAGACCAAGAAGATTTGTAAGATATTCTCCCAAACTGCTTGCCTTACAGTCCGGTATTTCATAAATCTTTGATTTATAAACGTTAAATTTATTGGTAAACAGGAGTAAATCAGCCTTATTATGTGTCTCTATTTCCTGAACTATTGTATCTTCATCCTTTAACTTATGCTCAGGATTTGCCCTCAAAGAAACCAATGGTATCTTTTTAAGGTAGTTTTGCTCAGTAAGAAATATCTTTAAATTGTAGTCTTCTATGAAATGTTCTGTGGTGATTTCTTCCACCTGCTCATCACTAATGATTTCGGTACGCCTTGGTTTACCGAACTTTTTAGCTATCTCACTAAGCTGCTTTTGGATAATCTTTTTTACTTTCTTATGGTTCCCGTGGGTATCCTTTAGTTCTGCTATCTCCTTTATGAGGCTGTCCGTCTCGCCTACCCTGTTGAGTATATATTCCTTGTTAAGGTTCCTCAGCTTGATTTCCGCTATGTACTCAGCCTGTATCTGGTCTATATCAAAGCCGGATATCAGGTTCGGTACAACCATAACTTCCTGTTCAGTCTTTCTAATAATTTCAATTGCCTTGTCAATGTCTAAAAGTATCTTTTTGAGACCCATTAACAAATGTAGCTTGTCGCTCTTTTTTTGTATATCATATAATATCTGACGTTTTATACAGTCAACTCTGAAAGACAGCCACTCATTCAGAATAGTCCTGACACCCATTACTCTCGGTCTGCCGTTTATAAGAATGTTGAAATTACAGTTAAAGCTGTCCTGTAATGGTGTAAGCTTGAAAAGTTTTTTCATAAGCATATCCGGGTCAGTATTCTTTCTGAGGTCAAGAGTCAGTTTCAGACCGCTTAAATCAGTTTCATCCCTTACATCAGTTATTTCCTTGATTTTACCACCCTTTATCAGCTCTATAATCTGGTCAATAATAGCTTCCACCGTTGTTGTATAAGGTATTTCTACAATTTCAATGCAATTGTTTTTGTTATCGTAATTATATTTTGCACGAACCTTGAAGCTCCCTCTTCCGTTGTTGTATATATCCCTTATTTCCTTTGCAGAATATATCAGCTGGCCTCCCGAGGAAAAATCAGGGGCTTGAAGATAATCTTCGATAACAATATTTTCATCATCAATAAGTGCGGATGTTGTTTTACATATTTCTTCAAGATTGAAACTGCATATATTACTGGCCATTCCAACAGCTATACCCTGATTTGAATTCACCAGAATACTTGGAAAAGTAGTTGGCAATAAAACAGGCTCTTTCATTGTTCCATCATAATTGTCAACAAAATCAACTGTGTTTTTATCAATATCTTTAAAAATTTCTTCACATAGCTTATCAAGCTTAGCTTCAGTATACCTTGGTGCTGCAAACTTCATATCCCTTGAATATTGCTTTCCGAAATTTCCTTTTGAATCTATAAATGGATGAAGCAAAGCATTATTACCCCTGGTCATTCTCACCATTGTCTCATAAATAGCCATATCTCCATGGGGATTCAGTTTCATGGTTTGTCCTACAATGTTGGAAGACTTGGTTTTTGCTCCTGCCAAAAGTGACATCTTATACATTGTATAAAGAAGCTTCCTGTGTGAAGGTTTAAAACCGTCGATTTCAGGTATAGCTCTGGAGACTATAACACTCATCGCATAAGGCATATAGTTACTTTCCAGAGTATCTGTAATATTTTGTTCAACCAGATTTTTATGAGTCATTTTTTGCCTCTTTCCTTTATTCCGATATATTTAAAGTGGTTAGCTGACATCTATCATATCAAGATATTTGCTGCCATTATCCTCTATAAACTGTTTTCTGCCTGCCAGATTGTCTCCTAAAAGCACATCAAACATCATAGTAGTTTTTTCAACGTCACTTGGCATTACCTTTATCAGCCTTCTTGAAGCAGGGTTCATAGTTGTCTGCCACATCATTTCCGGCTCATTTTCTCCAAGTCCTTTTGAACGCTGAATTGTATATTTACTGTCTTTGAGCTTTGCCAGAATTTCTGCCTTTTCCTTCTCCGTATACGCAAAGTAAGCTTTGTTCTTACAGGTTATTTCAAACAGAGGTGACTCGGCTATAAACACTTTTCCTTCTGTTAATAGCGTAGGCACAAGTCTGTAAAGCATTGTCAATATAAGAGTTCTTATTTGGAAACCGTCCACATCTGCATCAGTACATATAATTACCTTGTCCCACCTGAGATTTGCCATGTCGAAGGTATTTAAATCCTTGTTATGCTTTGATTTTATTTCTACACCGCAGCCAAGTACCTTGAGAAGGTCTACAATTATTTCATTTTTGAATATGCTGTCATACTCAGCTTTAAGACAGTTGAGTATTTTTCCTCTTACAGGCATGATTGCCTGAAATTCAGCATCTCTGCCCAGTTTACAAGCTCCCAGTGCAGAATCTCCCTCAACTATATAGATTTCTCTTTTGGTTATGTCTTTTGTACGACAGTCAACAAATTTCTTTACCCTGTTGGAAATATCTACATTACCGCTAAGTTTCTTTTTTATATTTATTCTAGTCTTTTCAGCAGTTTCCCTGCTCCTTTTGTTAACCAGAATCTGCTCTATTATTTTATCACTCTCAAATTTATTTTCTATAAAATATATTTCCAGTTGCTGCTTGAAGAAGTCCGTCATAGCTTCCTGAATAAACTTGTTGGTTATGGATTTCTTTGTCTGGTTCTCATAACTGGTTATTGTTGAAAAAGAATTAACCACCAAAATAAGACTGTCCTCAATGTCCGCAAAGGTTATTTTTGATTCGTCCTTATTATACTTTCCTCTTGCCTTTATCCCTTTGTCAATTTCGTATATTAATGCATTTTTTACAGCTTTGTCAGGAGCGCCACCATATTCAAGAAAGCTTGAATTATGATAGTATTCCAAAAGGTTGGTTTGATTGTTAAAACAGAAGGCTATCTGCATTTTAACCTTGTATTCCGGCTTGTCTTCTCTGTCCCTGCCCTTTGTAGAACCTTCATAGTATTGAATTTCGGTAAATCCTGTTTCTTTTGTTATTTCCTTTACATAGTCAACTATTCCGTTTTCATAGAGGTATATAAAGGTTTCCCCTGATTCTTCATCTTTTAAAATAAATTTAAGTCCTGCATTAACTACCGCCTGTTTTTTTAATACAGTCTGAAAATGCTCCAGAGGGATATGTATTTCAGTGAAAACATCTATATCCGGTCTCCATTTTTGAATGGTTGACGTTTTATCATATTTACATTTCTCTTTTTTCAGGCCTCCCACATTTTCACCCTTTTCAAAGTGAAGGTCGTACCTGTATCCGTCACGGAAAACAGTAACATCAAAATATTCAGAACTGTATTGGGTTGCACATGCTCCAAGTCCGTTTAGGCCAAGACTGTACTCATAATTTTCACCGGAGTTATTCTGATACTTTCCTCCTGCATACAGTTCACAATAAACCAGCTCCCAATTGAAGCGTTCCTCTTTTGTGTTGTAATCTACAGGCAAACCTCTTCCCCAGTCCTGAATCATTATTGATTTGTCTGCAAACCTTGTAACCTCTATTACATTTCCATGGCCTTCTCTTGCCTCATCTATTGAGTTTGACAAAATTTCAAAGAAAGAATGTTCACAGCCGTCCAACCCATCCGAGCCGAATATAACGCCCGGGCGAAGTCTTACTCTGTCAGCCCCTTTGAGCGATGAAATACTCTCATTCCCATATTCATTCTTTCTACTATCCTTTGTCATTTGTAAAACCTCCATAAAATACTTGTATAATCATCCACCTAAACATTATTTATCAAACTTGTGTTCTCTGTCAAGTGTTATAAACTAACTTTAAAGCTGTACGATGTATTATACCGACAAAAAAATAAAATATTTATGACAAGAATCAAACTTTATAATATAATAATTTTACGGGTATAATTGGTACAATTTTCCGTAACTTTTAAAAGCAAATTGAAGTCGGAGGAAGATAATATGAAATTAAGAATAACTGATAAAGACCTTGCGGAACTTACAGTTGAGCAAAAGCAAAATCTCTGTGATTTATGGATGCCTCAGGCATACGATGTTGCAGTTGCCAGTGTTTGTGTAGACGCCGCCGAGGAAAAATACAATCAGATTACATTTGTTATCGGGGGACTCAACATATCCAAACGTAATGACATTATTCTCTATGATATGAAGTTTTTGCCTGATAATATCTTCACAATGCCGGATGAAAATAATTCTGAAAGCGATGCAGATACTGATACAGAACATCATGATGATAGTCTGAATGATGATTTTGCAGAGGATTTCTCTATAGATGAAGATTTCAGTTTTGAACTTCAAAGACCTGAATCCTTTAACAAAGAGGATTGTCTTCCTCTGCTGGATATAGGACAAATGATTGATATTCTTGAGCGCAAAAATTTTGGAGATTGCGATTTTTCCCTGTCAGTTGCATTTGATGACAAAACCTTTGATATGGGAAAAGTTTCTTCTTTATCTGAAATGTATTCCGGTGATAATAATTGCGAGCTATGTGATATTTTATGGCATTCGCTAAAGGCAGTCTTATAACAAAATATATAAAGCCGTTCATACCTTTTATTTAATGTTATGAACGGCTTTTATTTTATTTTTTCTCGACCTCTGTGTTTCCAACACCTGTACTTAGCTCAACCTCCGGACCGCCTCCGTTTATGTCTCCGTTAAAACTATTATTGACTTTCTTATCTGAATCTACAAAAAATCCGGATAAATGTCCAAGACCTGTTTCTGCATTAAGAGACATTTTTGTATTCTCAGGTACTTTAAATCTAACATTTCCAACTCCTGTTGAAGCATTAAATGTAGTAACTTTCTCTATATTTCCGTCAAAATCTACATTGCCCGTGCCAGTTTCCAGAGTTATTTCTCCTGTAGCAGAAACATTATCAAGGTCAATGTTTCCTGCACCGGTATTGGCAGTTATCATGACAGATACGTCTTTGATATCAATATTACCTGCTCCGGTCTCTGCGTTTATTTCCTTTAAGCCCTCCGGAACCGATACAATATAATTCACACTGCACTTCAAAAGGCTTAATTCGTGCTTATTCCAGTCCCAAAAATTCTCACCGTCTTTTGTCTCTAATACAACATTCAAGCTTTTCCCATCTCTTTCCAAACGCAAGTTAGCACTGCGGAATGCATCTTTTATTTTTTGCGAAGATACTCCTCTAATCTTTTTTTGAACTTCCACAACGAGGTTGGTATCGTCAGACTTTTTAACTGTTATGTTTCCAGCACTATTGCTAATGGTAAGCACTTCTCCTGTTCCAACTTTTTCAGTGATTTTATTGTTGCCCTCTACAGTTCCACTTCCACTGGTTTCTTCAGAAGCAACATCCCCACCCTTACTATCAACTTCTTGATTTGCCTTGAATATAGTATAATCCTTACCGTTTATCCTGACACCACAGCCTGCTGTAAGAATAAGCATACTAACAACTGATATAATTGCTATAGATGAAAAAAACTTTTTATTCAAATTCCTCAACTCCTAAATATTCATTTATAATAAATACGTATTTACTTTTAAAAAGTCTTATTGAATGATAAAGTACTTTTCACTGTAGATTCAATTGCATGCCATACATAATAAATAAAAATGGTTTGTATTGGCAGCATTATTAAGTCTTTTACAACTCTGGCACTTAATATGGCAAATGCTGCCTTGTTTGTTATAATAACCAGCCAAACTGTATTAAGTACAAGGGATGTTGAAATTATTACTGTAAGAACTGCAAAAAAGCATCTTTTTATTGTTATCTTCTTTTGATATAGGATTACCCCGTACAAGAATCCCGATACAAAAGCGCTTAATGTGAAGCCCGGGAAGTAGGCTCCTCCTGTTGAGAAAATCAGCATACCGAAAATATCAGCTATTGCAGCTACTACACCTGCCATATAGGGTCCAAGTATAATTGCCGATAAAGCCAGCGGAATAAAATCCAATGATATTCTGATAATTGGAGTCTGAATAGATAAAAATCTTGTAGTGATAATTTCAATGGCAATGAAAAGACTTGCCAAAACCATTTTTTTGACGTTTGCATACATTATGTATACCTCCTTTTTATGTGTGGACTAAATAAAAAGCCCCTAAAAATAGTTGAAGCCACACAAAAGAGGTATTCCCTTTTTGGTGGCAGCGGAATGCGAAATCTGTACCGCAAACAATAAAAGCTATTGCTTTTCGTCCGAAAGGCAACTTCCCGTCCTTCCGGCACTTGACGCACAAAAATCTACTCTGCCAGTTTTTATGGTCTTATTTTAACTCCATTTAATATAAAAATGCAATATGCATAATTATACAATAATCCCATAAAAAAATCCGGGAATATATACATGTTTATATTCCCGGATTTTTTTGATTTATTTCTTTGCTTTATCAAGTGCTCTCTGTGCTGCAATTGTCCAATTCTTTGTTGTTGTTGTTGCACTTGCAATTGTGTCAACCTGTGCACTTTGTTTTTGAACCATATTCTTTGCCATTGTTTCTTTAAATTCTTTAAGATTAGGGTACTGTTTTCCATTATGAACCTTACCGTCAAACAAACTATAGTCAACTTCAGCCTTTCCATCCTTGGTTAATCTTTTCAGTGATACGTCGGAAATTTTTCCGTTCTTAACAGTTACCATAGCTTCTTCCTGTCCATTTTCCCATGCATCACCTTTTGCAGAATAGGTTCCATCCTTATAGCTTCCTGCCTGTGCTGACTTTGAAGGAGTGGCTGTTGACGCTGATGGAGATGACTTTCCGGGGGATGTTTGAGCAGAGGATGTAGATGTAGATGTACTAGGTGATGATGTTGTTGGTGTCTTTACAGTCGGTGATGGTGATGTTGTTGAAGGCCCCGGAGTTCCTGCCTTATTACACGCTGCCATACTTAAAATTAAACCTAATGTTATAACTAATGCAAAAATCTTTTTCATAAAAAGTTTCCTCCTATATTGTTTGTAATTTATATATAATCCTTTTGTTTAGGATCATAAGGCTTTTAAAATAAGCTTAATCATCACTTTTTACCAATTTTACAATCATATTGGCAAGAGTCTTTTTTTCTTCATCATCTCCTACTTTCCAGAGTTCTTTCAAAACTCGTTGATGAACATTGTTTGGATCTGCAACTGCATTAAGTACGTTCCCGACTCTATATGCAATACCGTCAACTGTCCTCTCCGACATGCCTGCTGCCTCTGCTGTATTCACTACCTTTCCCAGGCTGGATTTCCATTTCTCCCATTCAGAAGTACCTGAATCAGAATTCATTTTTTCACCTCCAAGCTGTTGTTGATATTATTATTAGTAAAATCAGCAAATTTATACAATTTTTCCATGGAAAATTTTTTTCTCATTTCTGAGTTAAAAAAGATGTAACCCTTAGCCATAACTGCTAAGGGTTACATCTTCCGCCTTCAATATTCTTATTATTTTTTATGAAGCTATTTCATACTTATAACTATTGTCTGAACCTTTCCACCATTGTTGAGAGGTCTGTCACAGTAAAGCTTAACTGAGGTATAGGCGGCGTTTGTCCCGGTGACTATATCAGCTACTTTTTTTACGGAAATGTCTCCTGCGTAATCTACTAAATACACCGTCATTTCAGGATTGAACATATAAACCCAGTTATTAATCATAATGCGCTTGCTGTCTAAAGCCTGAACAAACCAGCCCAAAGCATCAGGGTCTTTAATTTGTACAAAAGAATTTATACTGTTATTATACATTTTCATTTTGAATATTGCTCCGACAGTGGCTCCCGGTATTTCAGCCTGCGTTGTATATGTATATTTATTTGAACCTGATAATAACGTGTAGGTATATGAATTTACTCTTCCGTCAGGGACTTGTATTTTCTGAACTACACAGTTTTTATACTGTTCCTCAAAGACATCGTTTATAAGCATGATATTTACATCAGAAAAATCACCGCTATTTCCTATATACTGTACCTTTCCGGCTCTGAGTATTCCGTTTGGAATATCGTTTATATTTACAAGTCTCACTGTAGAATCAGTGTAATTAAATATTTTTATGTTATCCGCAGCATAGCTCTGATTAATTTTCTTTTCATATTTATCAAACATAACCTCTGTTGGAGTCATATAATTAAGGCTCATCAGTGTTATTGTATCGTCTGTAACAGCTGAATATTTTACCAGCCTCCATTTGTATTGCCCCGGGTCCTCTTTTACCTTAAAGGTCTTTGTAGTACCATCTATAAGCATTAAATCCACCGTATAATAAAGTTTCCCGTAGTCCGCTGCATCTTTTGATACAACAGTTGAGGTGTTTTGAACAAATGCATAGTCCTTATTGTCGGAATTGTCGGTATAATACCCTTCAATTATTTTTCCATCATACCCCAAGACTACGGATACTGTGTCGCCCACCTTAAAAGCTCCCTTTGAAGAATTGAATCTGCTCAGGTTTGCGTAATCTCCAAGCTGATATTCTATACTGTTTATTTTTATGGATTTGGGCGCATATTTGCTTGGCAGAATGCTTGTAATCTGTCCGTCAACTTTGTTGTCTACAACAAGGTAATAAATAAGTATATTCAGCTTGTTATATACGGGATAGACAACGTCCTTATCCTTTATATCGTTTATAGTTATGGATTCTCCTACAGTATTCGCTGCAGGAGTAACTGAATTGTTTACAGTGTTTTTTAGTATAGGTAAGCTTGTATTAAAAGTTATACTTCCCAGCTTCTTTGTGCTTGGCCTAAAATTAAATGCAATTTCAGGTTTTCCATATGTAAGGTTGCTCTGGTCGTCAACCAAACCTATGGAATCTTTTAGGGTTTTATCTTCATCTCCTGAGTTTACCCTCTTTATGTATGTATTCATCATTCTGTCAACAATTACTATTGCGGTAGTTATAGGAACTGAGTCCCCGCTTTTCAAGGCAAAGTCTTTTGTGATACCAAGGTTTGTCGCTTTTTCTATATATCCTCCGGGCCATCCTCCTGCAATGTCGCTGTCTGTGTATCCCAAAGCCCTGATAACAGCAGTACATATTTGAGCCATTGTAAGTGCATTATTGGGTCTGAAGCTTCCGTCTGCCAATGCGGACATGTAGCCCTTTTTAATGGCTGCATTTATATATCCGCAGTAAGCTGATTGTGCAGATACATCGGCAAAGGTTGATGAGCCTGCAAGTGATTTGGCCATATCATTATTTCCTGTAGCTGTTACTATTATTTTTGAGAATATTGCTCTTGACATATTCCCCGTTGTCTTAAAATCCGAATTAGTGATTACTCCCAATGATTTAAGTTCATTTAATGAATCCTTCCATACAGTCTGGGAAGGTGTATTGGCTGCAAATGCAATTGTTGATAAAGCTATAATTAAAGCCAGTGTTAATGCCAGTATCTTTTTGAACATTTTTTAACCTCCTGTTAAGTTTACTTCTATTCAAATCTAAGTGCCTCTATGGGGTTAAGCCTTGCAGCTTTGTATGCGGGAAACATACCGAATATAACACCCACACCCAGCGATATTCCAAAGGAAAGCAGCATCCAGAAAGGTGAATATACCGGAGTGGTTATATTGAATCCTCCAATTATAAACCGTATGCAGAACAACCCGATTAAAATCCCCAAGACACCGCCAATTCCTGTTATCATAATTGCCTCAATTAAAAACTGTATCAGAATATTTTTACGCTTGGCACCTATTGCTTTTCTAATACCTATCTCTCTGGTTCTTTCCGTAACCGAAACCAACATTATGTTCATGATTCCGATTCCACCTACTATAAGTGAAATGGCTGCAATACCGCCAAGAACCACCATAAGTGTATCCGTTATTGAATTCAGAGTGGACAGCATCTGTGCTTGATTAGTTACCGTAAATGCATCTGCACTGCCGTAAATTCCTGTTAAGTATACATTGAGCTTCGCCATGGCAGTTTCTACAGAAACAGCGTCTGCAGCCTGTACCGTAAAGTTGGATATTCTGCCGTTTTTGCTTAATCTTTGTGCAACCGTAACCGGAATGATTACCTGATCATCACTAGATGAATCATGTCCTCCGTCAATCTGTTGGAGTACACCTACTACTTTGAACACCTGTCCGTTTATTTTCAGTGTCTGACCTACAGGATTCTGTCCCGTAAACAGGTCATTGGCAACCGCAGTTCCTATTACTGCGGTTTTCAGCTTGTAATCATTGTCAAAGGATAAAATAAAACGTCCTGACTGTACGTGTCTGCTCCTTATATACTCATACTCTTCACTTGTTCCAACCACCGTTGTATTTCTGCTTTTTGTCCCCGCCTTCAATGTCATACTGCCGTTTACTACAGGAGCTATCATACTGATATCCTTTGAATTTTCATCTGCAAAAGTTTTAAGTTCGTCATAGGTTATATTTCTGTTGCTGTTTCTTCCTGTAATATTTATTGATATAAGGTTACTGCCCAGTCCTTCAATTGAATCCGTTATACTTTTAGTACTTCCCTGAGCAAATGCCACAGCGGTTATAACGGAGCCCACACCTATTATTACTCCCAACATTGTAAGAAATGCTCTTACCTTATTGCCTGATATACTTTTCAAAGCCATTTTATAGGCTTGAAAAAAACCCATCTACACCGCCTCCTTATCCTCGGTAATCATGCCATCCTGAATATTAATAATTCTTTGAGCCTGAGCAGCTACATTGTTATCATGGGTTATCAGTACAATTGTATTTCCCTTTTTATGAAGTTCGTGTAAGGTCTTCATAATTTCCATACCTGATTTAGTATCCAGGTTTCCGGTAGGTTCATCTGCCAGAATTAGGGGTGGATTGCTTACAAGTGCACGTGCTATTGCGACTCTTTGCTGCTGACCTCCTGACAATTCATTCGGTGTGTGGTAAATTCTATCTCCCAATCCCACCAGTTCTAACGCTTCTACACTTCTTCTATGCCTTTCCTTGTGGCCTATACCCTGATAGATTAATGGAAGTTCCACATTTTCAATAGCCGTAAGCTTTTTCAGAAGGTTAAAGCCCTGAAAAATAAAGCCTATTTTTTTATTTCTTATTTCAGCAAGCTGGCTGTCGTTTAACTTGCTGACCTCATGCCCGTCTAAAACATAATTTCCGGTTGTAGGTACATCCAGACATCCCAGCATATTCATCAAGGTAGACTTTCCTGACCCGGACGGTCCCACAATAGCAACAAATTCGTGCTTATAAATATGCAGTGAGACATTATTCAGTGCGTAAATGGAATTATCTCCCATGTTATATATTTTACACATATCAGATATTTGTATCATTACTTTTTAGCCTCCAATGCCTGCATTAACAGGCCGGTTTTTTGTCTAGTTTCCTCCCATGGGTTGTTTGCTGCCGGAATTACCTCCGGATTTATTTGCTCCTGGATTATTACCGGATACATTGCCTCCTGAATTACTTGTTCCTGAATTTCCGCTGCCTGAAGTTCTGCCTGTGCTTCTGTTGCTGCTTCCGCCTCCGAAGTTTCCGCCCATAGAACGGTTCATGCCTCCCATACCGCTGAAGCCTCCAATACCAAAACCTCCCTGTGTGTTGGTATTTCCGTTAGCAGTACTTGTTACTAAGGGAGGAAGCACAACTGTTTCTCCTTCTTCAAGTCCGCTCACTACTTCAACAAATTCGTCATTATTCAGCCCTACTTCTATTTGTTTCATGACAGTGTCCTTATAATACTCCTGATTCTGAGTAAATCCTGCCGACATTCTGGCTCTTCCATTGCTCTCCGAACCGGTTTTATTACTGCTGCGGTCAAAGCCTCCCGCACCACTCCTATATCCCCCGGAGGCACTGCTTTCAGAGTCAGACTGGCCTTCTTCACCATTTGATATTACTCTCACATAGGACCTGTCTCCCATTTTAGTTACCGCTTCGAGGGGAATTCTAAGTGCATTATCCGATTTGTTCAGAATAATATTTGCATTAGCATTCATTCCTGCCAGCAGGTTCTCGGTTTCGTTTATTTTTATAGTAACATTGTAGGTAGCCACTCCATTTGATGAAGTACCTTCCATTGCTCTGCTAATGACTTCACCGTCAAGAGGTTGTTTGGTTGTTTCCGGCAGTGCATCTACTGTGACGGTTGCCTTTTGTCCAACTTTAATTTTTGATATATCAAGTTCATCTATAGGAATAACAAACTGCATTTGATTGAAGTCACGTAAACTAATAAGGGTATCTCCGGATTTTACACTATCTCCCGTTTTATATGTCAGTGCCGTAACGGTACCATCTATGGATGAAAGAATTTTATAGTCTTCCAGCTGCTTTTGTGCGGCATCCAGTTGATTTTGGAGATCCTGCATCTTGAGACTGTCAGTTTTGAAGGTCAATTGCAATTGGTCATTTTCAATTCTTACCAGTAAGTCACCTTTTTTAACAAACTGATTTTCTTTAACATTTACTGCTGACAAAGAGCCCTGTGCCTGTGCTTTCACTGTTTCTCTGCTCGCATAGGAAAATCTGCTTTCCTCTTTTGAACTTACCTCTGTACCATTAGTAAGTTTGAAATCAACACTGCTGGCCATTGATTCATCTGTCAATGTTCCCGGATTATTTACCGTAACTGTCACATCTCTTACCATTCCTCCTGTAGCTGCAGTATGAGTGTTATCACCGATTTCTGTAACTACACCGCTTATGGTATCTGTAAATTGCTGTAGATTAACCTTGACCGACTGTCCAATTTTTACAAAAGGAATATTTGCCGTACTTAACGGAACTGATAACTTAAGCTTTGATGTATCTGTAATCGTAAAAAGACTCATTCCGTTGTTTACATTGTCACCTTTTACTGCTGAGACGCCGGTTACCTTACCGCTAAAGGGTGCAGTCACCGACATATTTGAGTAGTTTTTTGAAGTATTGCTTTCGCTCAACTGCTGCTGTTCAATAGAATTCTGGATTTTCTGAATCTGAAGCTTTGCGTCTGTATCATCCATTTCATAAAGGAGATCACCCTTTTTTACGGTGTCCCCTACTTTTTTGTAGGACTTGATTATTTTGCCCTGAACATTTGACATAACATCTGATGTACTGGCAGACTCAATTGTTCCTGATCCAGAAAGACTTACTTCCATATTACCCCTTGTTACTTGGGTCATCCTTTTTGCCGATGCTGTTGTACTCTTTGATTCCCTTTGTTTTACTACAAGGAATATACCCACTGCCACAGCCAAAACGACCATCAGTGATATTACAAGTGTAATAATTTTTTTACGACTCCACTTTATAGTACCTTTCCCCATTAAATCCACCTCTTCAAAATAAGTAAAATACATAAATCTTTTACTAAAATACTATTAAATTTTTATGTTTTCCCTGTGTTTGAATTGTGAACAATCTGTAAATGGTTGAGAACATAAAAATAGCAAAAAAAGACAGCCTGCTTATTTAAGCAAACTGCCTCTTGTGTTCTATATAATTTATTTAGCTATGCCTGTAGTCAATAATTCTCTTACTCTTTTTTTCGCTTCTGGGAAGGCTGCCAATGCGACTTGCCTCGGCTATAATATGTATTCCGATTCTTTTCTTAAATAAGTCAACGATGTTGGATTCGATTTCCTCACGCTCCGTATCGCCGTCGGAATTATATTCAACCTTGAGTGTCATAACATCCTTTCCATTCAAATGGTCAATAATAATCTGGTACTCACTGCTTGCTCCGTCAACATCCTTTAATATTTCGTCAATCTGTCCGGGATAGATATTGACTCCCTTTACCTTAACCATATCATCAGTACGACCAATAATTCTGTCAATACGCGGATACTCCATACCACACTTGCATTCACCCGGAATAATTCTGGTCAAATCTCTTGTTCTGTATCTAAGCAGCGGTGCGCCTTCTTTTCTGAGAGTGGTTATTACCAACTCGCCAACCTCTCCTACCGGAAGAACCTCCTCGGTTACAGGGTCAATTATCTCAAAGTAAAGGTAATCATCGTAATAATGCATTCCGTCATGGCAAGGACAATCTATGGCTATACCAGGTCCATAAATCTCTGTAAGCCCGTAAATATCATAAATATCAATGTTAAGCTCATTTTTGATACGCTGTCTCATTTTTTCTCCCCAACGTTCTGAGCCTATGATGCCTTTCCTTAAATGAATATCAGAGCCTATTCCTCTTTTTTCAACCTCTTCCGCCAGTACAAGTGCATATGATGATGTTCCGATAATAACAGTTGATTTCAAGTCCATCATCATCTGGAGCTGTTTATCTGTATTGCCGGGTCCCATGGGAACAGCCATTGCACCAAGTTTTTCTGCACCTGCCTGAAAGCCTATACCCGCTGTCCAAAGTCCATAGCCGGGAGTAATCTGTACCCTGTCAAGGGGGGTTACTCCTGCTATGCTAAAGCTTCTTGACATCATTTCTGCCCAGTCTGAAACATCCTGAGCTGTGTACGGTATTATTATCGGCTTGCCTGTGGTTCCTGATGACGAATGTATCCTGACAATCTGTTCATCGGGTACGGACTGTAATCCCAGTGGATAAGCATCTCTAAGCTCTTCCTTAACTGTAAAAGGAAGATTTTTTATCTCTTCAAGGGACTTTATATCATCAATGTTTACACCGCTTTTTTGAAATTTATCCTTATAAAAAGGACTGTTTTGACTTATGTTTACCAGTAATTTTTTTAATAAATCAAACTGGTCTATTCTCATCTAGCTCATCTCTTCTCTTTATTATTTTTCTTTATTATACAAATTTTTGCATTTAATGTCTATGGCTTTGATAAAATCAGAGCCCTCCGAAATGTTCCTTCCTCAAGCGACTGTAGTAATCCACTACATTCCTTTCATAGTCGTCTTCCATCAGGTTTGAGGTCAGGAGAAAATCAGCAGTTGACTGATTCATTGCAACCGGAATATCATACAAAACGGCTATTCTAAGCAATGCCTTTACATCAGGATCATGTGGCTGTGAAGTAAGGGGATCCCAGAAGAATATCATAAAGTCCACTTCACCATTGGCAATGCACGCACCTATCTGTTGATCGCCTCCAAGAGGTCCGCTTTTAAATTTCTTAACCGGCAAACCTGTTTTTTCGGTAATCATTTTTGCTGTTGTACCCGTACCACATAAAAAATGTCTGCAAAGTATGTCTGACTTGCTTTTTGCCCAGCTAATCAAGTCTTCTTTTCTGTTATCGTGTGCTATTAATGCTATGTGTTTCTGCTTGCCAAGTTTGTTTGTGCTCATGGTCTTATCCCCCTGTAATTGTACGTTTAGTAGTGTCATTTATGTTATGTGGTTTTTAGGCCTTTTTATTAGTTCAACAGTTGCTTCATATCCCATTTCAAAAGCCTTCTGGTTCAGTTCTCTGAATTTTGCGGGAACATTCTTAACGATGGCAGCTTGCATTATTTCTCTTGTAAAGGGCATTTTACCTACTGCTGTGGCAGCTCCAAGTAAAACTACATTTACAGCCTTTACATTACCTGCTTTTTCTGCCAAAGAATACCCATCTATAAAATAGACTTCCTGTGAATTATCTTTAATATATTTGATTATTTCCTCATTATCATAATTAGAGTTTCCAAGAGACGCCGACACAGGCTTTATAACCTGTGTATTAACAATACAACAGCCTTCTTTTGAAAGTCTCGGAATACTGCGTGCTGCTTCTGCGAGCTCAAAGGCAATAATCATATTTGCTCCATACAACGGGATTACAGAGCCGGATTTATGGCTGTCTATACGTACATGACTGACAACGCAGCCACCTCTTTGAGACATACCTATTGTTTCAGCAGTTCTTGCAAAACAGCCCTGATTGATAGCTGCCGCAGCAATAAGCCTTGAAGCAAGTACTGTTCCCTGTCCTCCGACACCTGAAATCAATATATCAAATTTACTCATTTTCTTCACCTCCTATGGCATTAAAGGGACATACATTTGTACATAACCCGCAGCCGTAGCAAAGGGAAGGCTCTATATTGACTTTGCCATCAATAAATGATATGGCAGGACATCCAATATCAGTAATACATTTTTTGCAATTTTTACAATTGTCTTTAATAGTGTATTTTACAGGCGGCTTAAATAGAGCAATACAAGGAGCTTCAAAGATTACCGCTGAAGGGCCTTGGTATTCTGCCGCTTTTTTGATTATTTCTACGGCACTGCCGAAATCAAGTGGATTTCCTTTGACGATGTGGCCTACACCACAGGCTTTCACCATTGTGTAGATATCTATTTTTTCAGATATATTGTTCATCATTGTTTTGCCCGTTCCCGGATGGGGCTGATGACCTGTCATAGCGGTAGTACTGTTATCCAATATAACCACTGTAATATCGGTATTGTTATATACGGCATTTACAATGCCCGGTATTCCGGTATGGAAGAATGTGGAGTCGCCAATAAAAGCTATATGCTTTGCATCAGGTTGGGCTCTTTTAATTCCTTGTGCCACTGTAATGCCGGCACCCATACAAAGACAAGTATCTACCATATCCAAAGGTTTTGCATTTCCGAGAGTATAACAGCCTATATCGCCGGTAAACACTGCCTTTTGGCCTTTCATTGCCATTTTGACAGCATAGAAAGAAGCTCTGTGAGGGCATCCTGCACAAAGTACGGGCTGTCTGACAGGAAGTTCGGGAGCTAATGTATTTTCAATTTTTTCTGTTTTTATATTGAGATATTTTGCAAGTGCCTCGCAGACTAATTCAAAAGTATACTCTCCTGCAAATGGCAGATGCCCGGTCTTTTTACCAAGTATTCTGGTTTTCTGCTGTTTTGAGGCACAAAGCATGGCCATTTCCTCTTCAACAACAGGGTCAAGCTCTTCGAATACAAGAACTTCGTCCAATCCTTCGAGGAAGCAGGATGCAGTCTCCTGAGGCAATGGATAAGGAGTTCCAACTTTAAACAGCTTTACATTGGCATTTAATTTTTCAATTGCCTCTACCACATACGAATACGCAACTCCTGATGCAGCAACACCAGTTTTTACATCTTTTCCCTCAACCTTGTTGAAACTGATGCTGGAAAATATATCACTTAGCTTATGTTGAAGTTCTTCAATATGAATATGCTTTTTGTAAGCAAGGCTCGGAAATATAACCCATCTGGGGTCTTTCACAAAACCCTCAATTTTATGTTCAAGTCTTTTATCATCTACATCTATAGTTGCACAGGAATGACATATCCTTGTAGTAGGTCTCAAAAATACAGGAAGCTCCACCATTTCTGACAATTCAAAAGCATACTGAATCATTTCATATGCTTCTTCAGGTGTTGAGGGGTCAAGCACAGGAAGATTGGAGTATCTTGCAAAATGCCTTGTATCCTGCTCAGTCTGAGATGAAAAAGGCCCCGGGTCATCAGCAACAAGTACTACCATGCCTCCCTTTACGCCAATATATGCCAGACTCATGAGGGGATCAGACGCAACGTTCAATCCAACCTGCTTCATAGTTACCATGGTTCTGGCACCGGAATATGCTGCACCCGCAGCTACTTCCATTGCAGACTTTTCATTTACAGACCATTCAATATATATATCTCCCGGATTATTACGGGCTACTGTTTCAAGCACCTCTGTAGAAGGGGTTCCGGGGTACCCTGTTACAATATTTACCCCTGCTCTTATAGCACCAAGGGCTATGGCCTCGTTACCCATAAGTAGTTTTTCAGACATTTTACCTCCCCTGAGCCCAAAAGGCTCAAAAACTAGTTTGTTAGAAAAATTATATCACATATCCTGCGGAATTCGCAAAAATTCGTCAAATATCCTCTTAAAATTTCGCAACAAAAGAGATTTCTGTCTTTAACGTTATGTACACAAAATGTCTATTCCACTGCATCGATTCCCCATATGGCTTCCAGACATCGTTTATTATTAATAATTTTCAAATCCTCCGGCCTATAATGGAAAGCAATTTCATTATGCAGATAAGCCAGCTTATACCAGAAAATAGCTGAAACCATATCATTTTTTTGTAAAAAATTGAATCCCAGCCGGCAGCAAAATTCAGGACGGGCAGCACCGTATCTGAAAGAGCTTATAGCTGCATCCAACTCTAATTCGTAATCTCCCAAAGAATAATAACAGTCAGCCAGTTTGCTACAGCTTGAAATGTTGTCCTTTACCCACCCCTTGCCCGTGGAAAGAAATAATTTGTAGTACTTGCCGCCTCAATATATCTGCCATGATCCATAAGCTCGGTTAGAACATCCCTTGTCAGCTTCTCAATGTTCTGAAAGTTCTTGAAAACTGCATCTTATTGTCATAATCCTCCCGCATATGGTGGTAGTCCATATGTGAGATTTCTCCGTCTTTCCAGTCCTGCCAAACCGCTTGTTTAAGCGGCTTTTAGAGCAGGCGGAGAGCGACAGCACGACGTTTTTTCTTTTTAGCCATGGTGTGTCAAATAGTACTATATATGGTGTACAGACAGCAAGCTCAAGTACGGGTTTTCATGTGAATAGCCGCATCAGCTTCCTTTGCCAATTCCTTGTTATGCGTTACAACAATAACGCATTTATTTTCTTCGTGGGCAATACGTTTCAAAAGATCAATTACATCCCACGCAGTGGCATCATCGAGATTTCCGGTGGGTTCGTCTGCCAACAATAGCTTGGCCTCACTGGCCAATGCACGAGCTATGGCAACTCGTTGTTGTTGGCCTCCGGATAGCTGTAAGACATTTCGCTTCCAAAACTCTTTTCCAATGCCGATGGTGCCAAGCAATGTTTCAGGATTCCCCTTACCACCGAGTTTTACATTTTCTATAGGAGTGAGGTAATCAATTAGGTTGTAGTTTTGAAATACCAACGAACTGTGATACTTACGATGAGCAGTAAGCCCTTTAGAAGTAATCGGTTTACCATCATAGAGAATTTGTCCCTTGATGGGAACATCCAACCCTGCCAGCAGGGATAAGAGAGTTGTCTTGCCTGCGCCGCTCGGCCCGAGGATCGCATACATTTTCCCGCAATCGAAGCCGTAGTTTACATTATCAAGAATCAAAGCCTCTTTATTTGACTTATAATAATAGGACACATTTTTTGCTTCTAAAATCATAATTTCCTCCTTAACTCAATTCGCTCAATATATCTTTGGGCTTTTTACGCAAGATGCTTATTCCTGCGATTCCAACAGATGCGCCAACTAATGAAATCATGCCCAACCCGCAGAAGACCATCATTTCATCTGTAACTGCAACATTTACGCCAACTACGGTTTGCTCCGATTCTCTATATTCCGTTAACACCTTGCCCGCGTTCATGTCTTTTTGCATTTGTGCTTGTTCTATTTGATGTGTAACCAAATAGTTAGCCGCGACTTCCGTTATTACCGGCGCACAGGCAAAGGAGATTGCAAAAGACAAAAACGTAATAATCAGAGCTTCCACAAAAAGCTGTCCTAAAATATTGACCTTTTTACAACCAAGCGCGAGCAAAACACCAATTTCATGGTTTCTGTTCTTCACCCAAAAGACAAAGATTAAAAAGAGAATCACTAGGCCCGCAACAAAGGTAATGACAATAAGCAAAGTGCTAATTTTTGCCAAGTCATTAAAATTGGAGGACACTGTAGACATATTGCCGTTGCGGTCAATCAAATCGTATCGCTCCCAGTCCATGTTTATCTTTTCAACAGCAGTCTTTACGCTATCATATAAATCAACATCCCCAATTTTGAAATAAGCATGTTCAAATAATGGATCATTCTCGTATCCCTCTGCCTTTTCAGGGAAACGTAAATCCGTGAAAATAATATTTTCTGAACGGTAAGTATCCCCACTCATTTTGGGGGAAATCAACTGTTTGGTTTTATATATCCCGATAACCGTCGCTTCATATATGTTGGTATTTTTTGGGTCACGGCGGTTTTTAAACTGTAAAGCATCGCCCACAGAAATAGAATTGGCTTTCGCCAACTGCTCGGAAATAACGCATACATTCTGATCGTCCGCCTCAACCATGCGCCCGCTCTTAATACTTACATTGCCGGAAAGCACGTTGAAGTCAAGCGCCATCCTCCTGTTACCTATGAGTGAAACACAGCCAATATCAGCATGTTGATCCACATCCGCAGCCTCAATTCGCTCGAAATTTTCGGGCAAAACCGGAGTAATAACGGTTGTGATATTATAATCTGCTATCCCCGGCACAACGGCTATTTTTTTTATGTCATTCATTTGCAAGGAATCAAAAGAGTTATCTGTCCACGATGACCATTGCGGACCCCTAGCGGTGCTAATAATTTTCTGGTGTACTCCTCCGTAAGAGCCTTCGCCGTTCTTATCAAAATGCTCAGACGCCTCCTTGATTCGTTTAAAGCGATTTCGCTCATTAGCGTCTAAGCGTAAACCAGCGCCTATTGCTTGTCGAGTATTGTCCTGTGTTTGCACACTGGCGTTTCTGCTAGCCATTCCACATAATATAAGCAAGCTGATGGTTACGATAACCAATAGCAAAAGCAAGGTTTTGATTGGCTTGCGAATTACGCTACGCCAAGCTCTCTGCATACTGTTCATACTATCCCTCCACCCTTGAAAATGTATCTCTGGGGCTTGCCCAGAGTGCCGGGGAAACTGAAATTCCTACCGTCAGTAGTACAATTGCACTTCCCATTACAATAAGCATCAAGATATGCTGTCCCTCCAATCGAATATTCGCCATACCAATCAAGCTATCTGATGGAAATAAGTTATTCATCAGCTTGTTCAAAAACAAACTGCTACAAGTAATTGCACCCATTATCGCCAAGTAAAGCAGAAAAAGGCTTTCCGTTATTGCTTGTAAAAAAAGATCAAGTTTTGATACACCTAAGCTAATTAAAACGGCCATTTCTTTTTTACGTGTTCTCATCCACATGCAAAGAAGCAATGAAATGACAATTATAGCTGTTGTGACAATCAATGTAAGTATCAGAGATGTGATCCGAATAATCTGCTTTAGTGGTGCCTGTATCTGTTGATATAGTGCATCGGATGTGGTAATACTGATGCTTTCGCCAAGCATCGACTCTATTTGTTGATGCAAAGTGGTCAATGCATCGGGGTCGGCTGCATAAACGGATAGTCTGGAGAAATCGTATGAGGTAAACAGCGAGGCGAATATTCCGTGATCAACAAAAATCTGATTTTCGATGCGATATGCGGACATTACCGAGTTTTCCTGTTGCCGCTCCATACCAGAAAAGAAAATTCCGACAATCTTCCCTGATGTATTAGCCCCGGTTTCCGTTCTAAATGTAAGCATATCTCCGATGCTAAGTCCGTTGGCCTCTGCCAGTATAGAGTCGATAATTACCCCACCCCGTTTTTCTGTGATGGGGGTACCTTCTAGCAAACGGTATTTTTCCTCCGCAAACAACCCGTCAGTTTCAGTATTATCATAAGCATGGAGAGTGATTGTCAGGTTTGAAGTATCCCCTGAATCTACATATGTTACAAGAGAAAAATCAGCAGGATAAGCCGTGCCTATTGCCACCCGATTGATACGACTCACGGAATCTAAACCAGAAAGCAAGGCTACACTTTCAGCGGAAATGTTATTATCTCCTTGATGATTTTCCAAAACGAGTTTTGAGCCTGTCTTTTCTTTAAGCGAGTTGCTCGTTGCCTGCGCTGTCATTAAAACGATTGTGGCGCTCAAAATCAAGGTACACATAATGAAGAAACAGGAAAATAGAAGAATACTTTTACTCTTTTTGCGCCTGATATAACAAAGAGCGCGTTTGAAAAAGCTCATATAATCACTTCACCATCCTGTAGATATACACTTGCTCAGCGTGAATAATACTCTCGCCGTCATATTCGCCAGCGATAAATAATCCTGTTTGTTTCTTAACGTCATTGATGGTTGCATCCTCATAAGTCATCGTCCCAGTGGAAAGACTTACCAGCACGATTTGGAATGTACAGCTTTCGTTATAGGTAACTATAACTTGTTTAACCTGACTTTCATTTCCGGGTGCAGCTTGGTAAGCTAAATCCCCCTCAGATATTGTTGGTGAAATCGTACAGCCAGTATCTGAAAACTCTATTACATAGCCATTCAATTTACAGCGTTTAGATAGCTCATCAAAGGTTTCTGGATTATTGACACCTAGATTATCTTTGTTTTTTTTGCTTTCCGCTGTAGCCCCTCCGCTTATCTGCGCCGATGGATTTGGCGAAGTATTGTTATCAAGCGACTTATTTCCGCAACCAGAGCAAAATGTCAGCAAAAGCACTGTGATTAAAGTGAAAAGCATTTTGTGTTTCATAAAACTACCTCCTTCATTTTCATGCTTATTGTATAGCTACATTTCTCTAAAAGTCCTGTAGAGTTTCGTAAAAATATACCCTGTTCTTAAAGGATTTTTAGATAGTTGTATGGTATGATGTAAAGGGTATAATGTAATCGGTATCATAAAAAGAGGGTCTAAACATGAGAGTATTATTAATTGAGGATGACGAAAATCTATCTGCTGTAATTGAGGAGCAGTTGCAGAAAGAGGGCTATATTACAAACCGTTGCGCTGATGGCGAAACGGCTTTGTTTTATGCCCTGAATCTCGAATATGGTTATGATATTGTTTTACTGGACAGGATGCTGCCTATTATAGACGGCCTGACGATTTTGAAAGCAATGCGGCGAAAGCAAATATATACGCCTGTTCTGATGATGACCGGGCTCGGTGAATTGGATGATAAAATCGATGGGTTAGATTGTGGGGCCGACGATTATTTGGTCAAGCCGTTCCATATAAAAGAACTGCTGGCGCGGGTCAGAGCTTTGACACGCCGCCCCACAGATATTGTCGAAGAGGTATTGAGGGCATATGATCTCACCTTGGACGCAGGGCAGAGAAGGCTTACCTCTAATGGTTATTCGATTATACTGACACAAAAGGAAGCCGATGTGATGGCCGCTTTTTTAGAATCACCTGATAAAACGCAGACACGTGATGGGCTGCTCTGGAAGGTGTGGGGCGGACGCGGAGAAGTTGAGGATGGCAATGTAGACAACTATATTCATTTCCTGCGTAAGCGCTTGCGGGAATTAGGTTGCAAAACTACAATCAAAACTGTCTACGGCGCAGGCTATAGGTTGGAGGAATCGCCGTGATTAAAAAGCTCCGTAAAAAATTGGTAGTAATGTTTGTGTCTTTCACTATGTTGGCGTTCACTATAATGGAACTGCTGATGGTGGGCAACACAGTGGCAAGCGTGCAGGAATCCGAGATGATATTTGCTGGAAACATGTGCGACAGCATCATTGAGCAAATCAAAAATGGAGTGGGAATAAGTGATCCTAATTTATTAAGTTACATAGCTAAATTCCACGGGTTTGTTTATATATCTGACGGAATTTCTGAAAAATCCAGTATAGAAAGTTTCGTTACATCTTCAGATATTTTGATCAAGCAAATGAAATCTGGGAATACGCCTTTTTCAACAACCGTTAAAGCGGACGCTAATACTGAGATAGCGACTCGCACCATGCACTTAATAAGTGGAACACAAAATGAAAAATATTGTGGAGTCAACAACGCTTTTCAAGTATCGGGAACCGAGTACAACTTGATTTTGATTGTTCCGCAATCCACGACATGGGAAATCATAAAAAGTTATTGCAGTTGGTATCCTCTGGTATGGTTGGGTATGCTCTTGCTCATATCGTTTATGAGCCGTATACTGATCGGCAAAGCAATAGAACCGGTGGAGGTAACCATAAGAAGCCAGAAGAGATTTATTGCGGCTGCTTCACATGAATTAAAAGCACCACTATCAGTGATACA
Source organism: Ruminiclostridium papyrosolvens DSM 2782 (assembly GCF_029318685.1). Classification (NCBI taxonomy): domain Bacteria; kingdom Bacillati; phylum Bacillota; class Clostridia; order Eubacteriales; family Oscillospiraceae; genus Ruminiclostridium; species Ruminiclostridium papyrosolvens. Next base: position 1,453,214 of record NZ_CP119677.1, on the reverse strand, counting down.
AGCCAATGCAGAAACTCTATGTATTGATCAAGCTGATACAGCTTCACAGAAAAAACAAAAGGTTGTGCTGGATGAATGCGGGCGTATGTCCGCGCTCATACAATCCATGCTTAGATTAGCGTCGAGTGACGCCGGAAGCTGGAAAATGAGCATGAAAGAAACAGATGTAGATTCTCTTTTGATTGAGGCATGGGAAGCATTCCAAGAATCTGCACGAAACAAAAACATCCGTTTAGAGTTGAACATAGAAGAACATTACCCCAAGTTCACTGGAGATAAAGAACACATTGGCATGGTTCTTGGTATATTGATTGACAATGCAGTTTCGTATTCTATGCCCCATTTGTCTGTTGAAATGGGTGCGGAGGTACAGCAGAAGCAAATTGTGTTGTTTATAACAGATCATGGAGTGGGCATCTCCAATAGCGAGAAAGAGAAGGTGTTTGAACGTTTCTATCGTGCTGACCCGTCGAGGAATAGCAAAGAGCACTTTGGATTAGGTTTGTGCATTGCCAAAGAAATTGTTCAGCTACATCAAGGAATTATCACATTGGAGGATACACCGGGTGGCGGTTGTACTTTCAAGGTTAAACTGCCCATAAAGAACGCTAAACGGTAAGCAGAAAGTGTACTGAGATCTTTATTACACAAATGACCTTCCGTTCAGTCATATTGAAATACGAGAAATAATGAAGCACTTTCTCTAAGGTATAAACTGGGTCTTGAAACTAATAACTCCTTTATATATTCCAGCCTGCTTGCTATTCCTGAAAGCATTGAAGTCCACTGCCAAAATGCACTGAAGCCTTAAAATAAAACCGAAGACTATTCCGACAAATTTTAATTGCAGCCAAAGGTATTTACAATTTTTTGCAAGTCTATTGATATCTAAGAAAACTATTAAGCAGAGCAGTAATCCTATCTGTGATTTCTGCTCTGCTTTTATTTAAGTTATTATCCTTTTGAATTACATCTAAATTCTTATAGATTTATGGTTGCTTTATGCAGTATAATATAAGTAATTTTTAGTAAACAAATGTAAATGTATATTGATAGTAATAGTGTCTTGTTTAATTAATAATATAAATATATAAGGGAGGGGTTTTTTATGAAGATGATAGTTGCAATTGTTAGGCCGGAAGCTTTTGAAGATGTAAAGCAGGCACTTTTTAATGCAAAGGTTGCAAAAATGACAGTAAGCCATGTAAAAGGCTGTGGACAGCAGATGGGGTACACCGAGAGCTACCGTGGTACTGTTACGGAAGTAAATCTTTTGAACAAAATCAGATTTGAAATCTGCGTCAATGATGACTATGTAAAGCCTACAGTAAATGCCATAATGGAAACTGCAAGAAGCGGTAACATAGGAGACGGTAAAATTTTTGTACTTCCCATCGAAGAATGTTACCGTATCAGAACAGGAGAAGAAGGTTCCGACGCTATCGGCTAGGATAGTATCTACTAAACTACCTTGTTTAAGAATAAAATTGAAACATTCCTTTAGATTATAGAGGAGTGTTTTAATTTTTGCTTAAACAAAGGTAATTGCTTGTAAGGAGCTGTGCTTAATTGGATAATTTTATAATATATGGGGTTGATTTCCTTGTAATTATCTGTTAACATTTTTATTTGTGATCACATAACAACTAATAGACAACTAAAGAAAGGTATTATATTCATGATATTTAGAAGAATTAAAAATATGGTGTTAACAGTATTAATTATTAGTCTTTTTTCTTTAAGCGTTTCTGCAGCAGTAGAAACCTCTCCATATGATGATGCAGTTTCAAACATGTTAAATATGGGATTTACACAGCAGTATATAAATGACTTAAACGAGGAAGAAATTTTAAAGTACAAAAATGCAACATTATATTCTTCAGATGAGAAATATATTAAAATTATTTCATCAGATGAGGGTAGTAAAGTTATTGAAAGTTCTGAGAATGAATGGCTAATGCACCAAATAGAACCTGAAATTAATGCTAAAGTGGCTAGTACATCAGGTAAAGATGACCCCGAAGTGAATAAGACCAGTTGGATAAAATTAGAAACATCTATTTTACATAGCAGTGGCAATAATTATTTTATGTCTTGTAGATATGAGTGGTTAAAAAATCCAGGCTGTAATATGGAAGATGTTCTAGGTTTGGGGTGTAGTGGAGCAGATGTTCTATATAATACCTTTACTTTTGTACAAAAATATGACATAACATGTAACCATACTAGTAGCACACACCCAAAGTATAGTAGCGGGACGTCAACAATTACAAATAATGATAATACTCCAAGCACATTTACTACCAATGGTATAGCAAAAAAGTTTAATTTACCACCAAAGGATGATGTACATTATGGCAGCGAGACTCCTCGCCCGTATTCATACCATGATTATACATCCAATGTAAGAGGATATATGAGTGTACAAATATATAAAAATAATACTAACAATACTATCATATCTAACATTGCTACATATGATCACCAACAGTTTTCATTAAGTTTTTCACCATCCATTGAATTTGATTTAAAAGGTGCAATGAGTTTAGCAGGTGCCTTTAGTTTTTCATCTACCTATGATCAGGTGATAGTAGGAAAAAACAGAAAGCTTCCATAACGCCGTAAGCCGTATTTTAATTGGAGGATGAAACTATGAGTAAGAAAAAAATAACTTTAATACTTATTCCAGTTGCTGCATTAATCCTACTGGTTACCTTATTTATTTATAATTCATGTACTTTTACTATAGAGAACAACGATAAGGTTATTAAGTATAAAATAGAAGCATTTATTAGCAGAGGTACGACCCCGGAATCAAAAATAAATATAAAAAATAAAATTCAGATTGAAAATGTTAAAATCGTTTCTTTTGATATTTCATCCTCCAAAGGAAATAGCTTCGGATATTGCATATTAACAAAGAGCGCTTTCATAGATAAATTTAAAATTAATAATGTGAGATCTGGCACTGAAACGATATATCTGCCTGTTATTAGTACAAAAAACGGCAAGTATCTGGTTGCAATAGGAGAACAGTATAGTAAAAAAGCTACATATGTTAAAGTTAAGCTAAATGATAATAATTATACCTTTGATATTACAAGCCCATATTGCATTTTGCATAAAAAAGTTCCCAAAAATACCAGCACCTCTGAAGTAGCAGATTTTACGTTCTATGATAAAAATGAAAAAGAAATCCCCTATTCGGACATAATGGAAAAGTTATAATAATAATTTTATATCTCTAAAAGCAGCATTAGGTGTCCTAGTGCTGCTTTTTTTCTGTAAATAGCTTGTGAATTTTTAAATATATAATGATAAAATATCTATTGAATCAAAAAACACAAATCCATCAGGGTTATATATAACGCTGACAAATTTGTGTTTTTTATATTGTAATCTTAACTTATGACAATTCAAATGCTCCGGTGTACAACTGATAGTACTTTCCTTTTTCCTTAATCAAATCCTTGTGACTTCCTCTTTCAATAATCTCACCCTGTTCTAATACCATAATTACATCGGAATTTTTAACAGTAGAAAGTCTGTGTGCAATTACAAAAACTGTTCTTCCTTTCATAAGCCTGTCCATTCCCTCTTGAACAATTGCCTCTGTTCTTGTATCAATACTGGAAGTCGCTTCGTCAAGAATCAAAACCGGCGGGTCGGCAATAGCAGCTCTTGCAATAGTCAGAAGTTGTCTCTGTCCTTGAGACAGGTTGCCTCCGTCACCTGTAATGATTGTTTCGTATCCGTTCGGTAAATGCTTAATAAACATATGAGCATTTGCAAGCTTTGCCGCCGCAATAACCTCTTCATCGGATGCATTTAATTTTCCATACCTTATGTTGTCAGCAACTGTCCCCGTAAACAGATGTGCATCCTGAAGCACTATTCCCAGAGAACTTCTTAAATCGTTCTTTTTAATTTTGTTAATATTAATACCGTCATAGCGTATTTTTCCGTCCTGAATATCGTAGAATCTGTTAATTAAATTAGTAATAGTTGTTTTTCCTGCTCCGGTAGCACCTACAAAAGCTACCTTTTGTCCCGGCTTTGCATAAAGACTTATGTTGTGCAGTATAATTTTATCTTCTCTATAACCAAAATCCACGTCATCAAATATTACTTCACCTAATAGCTTTGTATAGGTAATAGTGCCGTCACCATGAGGATGCTTCCAAGCCCATATTCCTGTACGTTCCGGTGATTCTGTCAGTTCTCCCTGTTCATTTTCTTTTACATTAACCAAAGACACATAGCCTTGGTCTACTTCCGGCTTTTCATCAAGAAGCTTAAAAATGCGGTCAGCCCCGGCTAATGCCATTACAATAAAGTTAAACTGCTGAGAAGCCTGACCTATAGTCTGACTAAAGCTTCTGGTTAATTGAAGGAAAGAAGCCAATGCTCCCACTGTAAAACTACCAAAGCCCGAAATTGCCAGTATTGCGCCGACAATAGAAATCAGTACATAAGTTATGTTTCCTACATTTCCAAGTATAGGCATTAATATATTAGCAAATTTATTTGCATTATTAGCACTATCACAAAGGGCATCATTTAATTTATCAAAATTAAGTTTTGATTCTTCTTCATGACAAAATACTTTTACAACCCTTTGACCTTCCATCATTTCTTCAACATAACCATTAAGTTTACCAATGTCTCTTTGCTGAAGTCCGAAATACATACCGCTCTTCCCGCCGATTACCTTGATTGTGTAAAACATAACAGCTATTGCTATCATTTGTACAATGGTCAGTGGTATGCTTAAAAAAATCATTGAAAAAAATACACTTACAATTGTTATAACTGAAGCCAACAACTGTGGAATACTCTGGCTTATCATCTGCCTTAATGAATCAGTATCGTTTGTATATAAACTCATTAACTCTCCATGAGAATGAGAATCAAAATGACTTATAGGCAAGGTTTCCATATGAGCAAACATATCGTCTCTTATCTTTTTTAAAGAGCCTTGAGATATTACAATCATAATTCGATTAAATACATAATTAGTCAAAACTCCCATAAGATAAATCGCTGCAATGGTTAAAATAGCTTTTAACAACGGCCCGAAGTCAGCAGCCCCGGATTTATTTAACAGTGGGGTTATATAATCATCAATAAGATTTTTCAGAAACAATGTACCTGCAACATTGGAAAGTGAGCTGATAAAAATACATATTACAACAATGACAAATAAAAATTTATATTCCTTCAATACATAAGCCAGTAATCTTTTAAAAACTTTAATAGGATTCTCAATTCCTCTTCCTTTTGGATTACCTTTCGCCATCACTATCAGCCCCCTTCACCTGAGATTCATAAACCTCGTTATATATAGCATTTGAACTTAAAAGTTCATCATGTGTTCCAATTCCATCAATCTTACCGTCATTGAGCACAATGATTTTGTCTGCCTCCTGAACCGAAGATATACGCTGCGCAATTATTAGTTTTGTCGTATCAGGAATACTCTCTTTAAATGCCTTTCTTATAAGTGCATCTGTTTTAGTATCCACGGCACTTGTGGAATCATCTAAAATCAAAATTTTAGGCTTTTTCAGCAAAGCTCTTGCAATACACAGTCTTTGCTTTTGTCCTCCTGATACATTTGTTCCGCCCTGTTCAATATATGTATCATATTTTTCAGGGAAGCTATCAATAAATTCATCTGCGTGAGCCTGTTTGCAGGCAGCAATTATTTCTTCATCAGTCGCTTGTTTATTACCCCATCTTAAATTTTCTTTTATTGTGCCGGAAAATAACACGTTTTTTTGCAGCACCATTGAGACTTCATTTCTAAGAGTTTCTATATCATACTCTCTTACATCAATACCACCGACTTTAATTGAGCCTTGTATTACATCATATAATCTTGGAATAAGCTGAACAAGTGTTGATTTACCGCTTCCTGTTCCCCCTATAATTCCTACGGTCTCTCCTGACTTTATTTCTATATTGATACCTTCAAGTACCGGGTTGTCCTCTTTTTTACTATAACTGAAGTTAACATCACTAAAGCTTATAGAACCATCCCTTACTTCATAGATTGGTTTATTGCAATTGGATAAATCGCTCTCTTCATCAATGACTTCTACAATTCTATCCGCAGAAGACTTTGCTATAACCGTCATCAGAAGCACCATAGATAACATCATAAGACTCATCAAAATGTTAGTCGTATACGTAAAGAAGCTCATGAGTTCTCCCGTAGACATTGATTTTGCCACAATCAACTTTGCACCAACCCATGACAAAAGCAATATACTTGTGTTCATTGTGAACTGCATTAAAGGAGACATAAATATAATTATCTTCTCAGCTTTCATAAAGTTATCGTATATACTTTTAGAAGCCTTGTAAAATTTACTTGTTTCGTACCCTTCTCTTACGTATGCCTTTACAGCACGTATTCCTGTTAGGTTTTCCTGTACGCTGGCATTTAAATCATCATACTTTTTAAAAACATTTTTAAAATGAGGATGTGCACTTGTCATAACAAAAAGCAATGCCAATCCCAGAAAAATTATGGCTCCTACAAATATTAAAGCAAGCTTTGCATTAAGGTAAAAGCTCATTACCAGAGCTGAAATCATCATTAGCGGAGGCCTTGCAAACATTCTTAATGCCATTTGATAGGCATTTTGCACATTTGTGACATCTGTAGTCAATCTGGTTACCAACCCCGCTGTAGAAAATTTATCTATATTTGAAAAAGAGTAACTTTGTATTTTATCATACATTCCCTTTCTCAGGTTTCTAGCAAAACCCGCTGAGGCTCTTGCAGCATATTTACCCGCCAAAACACCAAAGGACAAAGAGAATATAGATACTACGACCATTATTGCTCCGATAGTAAGTACATATTTCATATTTCCTTTTTCTACCCCATTATCAATAATCCATCCCATTAATAGGGGAATAGCTATTTCCATTGCCACTTCCAATGCTATGTATACAGGTGTGACTATAGAATCTCTTTTAAATTCCTTTACATAGCTTAATAGTTTTTTAATCATGTATCTCATCCCTTTTTTCAAATGACATTAATCCGCTATTTTATCAGATAACCTATTTATAAGGCTGACCAATATTTCTTTTTCTTCATTATTCAATCCGTCTTCTAAGGACTTCTCAAATTCAATTATACGGTCATATATTTTATTTTGGATGTCTATACCATTTTTTGTAAGTATTATCTTTTTAAGCCTTGCATCCTCGGAAACACTTATTCTCTTAATGTATCCTTTCTTCTCCATCAATTGAAGAACGCTGGTTACAGAAGAACGTCTTATATCAAACTCCTCTTCTATATCCTTTTGAAATATATCCCTAATAGCAGATTTACTATAAACAAAACCAAGAATTCTACCTTGAATACTTGTTAATCCATATTGCCTGACTTCCAAGCCTATTCTCCTATGAATTCTCTTATAAAAAATACTAATTAGTTTTCCTATATGGACATCATTTTTCATATCAATCCTTCCTCTAATATTTAATTGTTAGGTTTCTAACTAATTGTAAATTACATAATTATGTTTGTCAATATTGCATTTTCTACAAGAAAAAAGCACTTATCTATATATAAGATAAATGCTTTAGCCCTGTAATTAATTGTTACCCCTTGTAACCGTTGGGATGTGTAGAATGCCAATTCCATGCTGTTTCAACAATTTTATTCAAATCATTGTATTTTGGTTTCCACCCTAAGATATTCATTGCTTTCTCTGCTGAAGCAACCAGTATGTCAGGGTCTCCGGGTCTTCTTGGTGCATCGGCAGCCTTTATATTTTTCCCTGTTACTGCCCGGGCTACTTCTACCACTTCTCTATTTGAAAAGCCGGTTCCGTTTCCAAGATTGAAGGTGTTACTTTCTGCACCTTTCCTCAGATTTTTTAGTGCAAGGACATGTGCCTGTGCAAGGTCTGAAACATGAATATAGTCTCTTACACAAGTTCCGTCTTTTGTGTTGTAATCATTACCGAATAGCTTAATTTCCTCTCTCTTACCCTGTGCAACCTGCAATATTATAGGAATCAGGTGTGATTCAGGAGAATGAGCCTCTCCAATTTTCCCACTAATATGTGCACCACAGGCATTGAAATATCTGAGAACCGCATATTTTATTCCATAAGCGTCATCTGCCCATTTTAATATTTTTTCAACAGTTAACTTTGTTTCTCCGTATGGATTGATGGGAGCTGTTTTATCTCTCTCTTTTATTGGAATTTCTTCCGGTATGCCATAAGTAGCCGCTGTTGACGAAAATACTATCTTGTTTACTCCGGCTTCCTGCATTGCGGTTAATAGGTTCAACGAGGCTATTACATTGTTATTGTAATACTTTAATGGATTTGTGACACTTTCTCCAACTTCAATATATGCGGCAAAATGTATTACCGCTTCAATGTCATTTTCTCTAAATACTTTTCTTATTTCATCAATATTTCTCAGGTCGGCCTGAATAAATTTACCACCTAATACAGCTTCTCTATGCCCTTTTTCTAAATTGTCAAGAACAACGACCTCCTCTTTGGCATCCAGAAGTTCTGCAACTGTGTGACTTCCTATATAACCTGCTCCACCTGTCACTAAAACTGCCATCTTTGTACCTCCAAATATACTAAATTTCTATTTCCCTTGCGCCATCACTGATTTCACTGACATAGAACTCCGGAGTTATACCTGTTTGCTCTTTGTAATGCTTTCCTACCTGCTTAATAAACAAATCAACTTTTTGCTCAGGAACTATGTTTACTGTACATCCTCCAAACCCGGCACCTGTCATTCTTGCACCTATAACTCCTTCCACTTTCATAGCTTCGGCAGTCATTGTATCGAGCTCTTTTCCTGTAACTTCATATAAATCCCTGATTGAAGCATTTGCCTCTACCAAAAGTCTTCCCAGCTCTGCCAAGTCATTTTTCTTTAGCGCCTCTGCAGCTCTGAGCACTCTGTCATTTTCGCATATAACATGAGTAACTCTTTTTCTGATTACTTCATTCTCAAGCTTTGACTTGTATTGCTCAAATTCAGAAATAGTAATGTCACATAGATTCTTTTTGTTTGGCATATACTTTTGTAGTATTTTTAAGCCTTCTGCGCATTCTCTGACTCTCTCGTTGTATTTTGACTCCCCAAGTGCACGTTTTTTCTTTGTATTTCCAAGAACTATTTTGTAACCATCAAGCTTTAGCGGTAAATATTGATACTTTAAAGTTCCGCAATCCAGCAAAATAGCATGATCCTTTTTTCCCATTGCAGATGCGAACTGATCCATTATTCCACAGCTTACCCCACAGAATTCATTTTCAGTCTTTTGTCCCAATACAGCCATTTCTACCATATCTATTGGTTTTGTTATTCCATGTGCTTCATTTGCCAAGGTAACCAGTGTAACAGCAGTAGCCAACTCTATTGCAGCAGAAGATGAAAGTCCTGATCCTAACGGAACAGTGTCATGAAAAAGCATATCTACTCCAACCAGCTTGTAGCCTGCATTTTGAAGCATATATGCTACTCCGGCCTGATAATTCCCCCATTTCAGACTCTTTGCACTTTCCAGTTCGTTAAGTTTAACCTCTACCCTGCCCGGTAAATCTGTTGCTGCAAGTCTTAGCGTATTATCATCATTTACTCTTGCAACTACGGTAGAATCAAGGCTTAAAGCTGCCGGGAAAACAAATCCGCCGCAATAGTCTATGTGCTCTCCTATGAGATTTACTCTTCCGGGTCCTGAAAATATTCTGAGATTCTCTTCACTACCCCCGTATATCTGACAAAACTTATTCTTTAAATCATCATAGTTTTTCTGCATTATAACGCTCCTTCAATTTATATTTTTACAGCCTATTGATTTCATAAATTTATCAAATGCCTTCAACCCTTCATCTGTTTGCTTAAATACCCCTGTATGCTCCAGACAAGTTTCAAACTTTCTTCCCACTTCGAACCTTATGGCTTCATCAGCATGCTCCTCGGTTAATGCATTCCCATATTTTGAAACAAGTTCCTCTATCCAGAATTTGTGCTTATACAGTACATGCTTGTTATTAAAACTATCTGCATTATACGATTTACCGCAAAGTATTTGTTTTATCTGTTCAAGCTCTGTTTTTAGTCTTCCGGGCAGTATAGCCAACCCCATAACCTCAATTAAGCCAATATTTTCTTTCTTTATATTATGAATTTCTTTATGGGGATGAAATATTCCATCCGGATATTCTTCAGTTGTCCTGTTATTTCTTAGTACTAAATCCATCTCATATTTTCCATCTTCATTCCTTCTGCAAATTGGAGTTATGGTATTGTGAGGGAGCTTACCTTTCTCAGTATGAGAATATGCAAGAATTTCAGCAGCTTCATCGCTGTAATCTCTCCACATGTTTAAAACATAATCTGATAATTCGGTTAACTCTGAAATATCCTCGCTGGTGGCACGAATAACTGATAGGGGCCACTTGACTATAGCAATTTTAACTTTCTTATATTTACTGCATTGGTAATTGGCAATAATAGCTGCTTTGAGCATTGGAAATATATAGTTTCCGCCCTGAAAGTGATTGTGGCTGAGTATTGAGCCTCCGACTATAGGTAAATCCGCGTTTGATCCGCATATATAATGTGGGAATTGCCTTACAAAATCCAGAAGCCAGCTAAAGGTGTTTTTGGAGACTACCATTGGTACATGTTTTTCGCTTAGTATAATGCAGTGCTCGTTATAATAGACATATGGAGAATACTGGAAATACCATTGTTCTCCGCATAACGTTACCGGAATTATTCTATGTGTCTGCCTTGCAGGAAAATTTATTCTGCCGGAGTACCCTATATTTTCGATACAAAGCATACACTTAGGGTAATTGCTCTCTTGTTGCAGTTTCTCCATAGCAATTACTTTTGGATCTTTTTCAGGCTTTGTTAGGTTTATTGTCAGTTCAATGCTTCCGTATTTAGTGTCAGTTGTCCACTTTATATTTTTGGCAATCTGGGCGGTCCTTATATAATTTGATGCTGTACAAAGCTCATAAAAGTAGTCTGTGGCAGCCTTCATTGATTTTGTTTCAACCAGCTCATAAAACTTTCTGACGATTTCAGCTTCCCGTGGCACTATTAAACCCATTATTTGGGTGTCAAACAGTTCATGATAAGCATATATTTCTTTATCAAACAAGCCTTCATTCCCCGCATATTCCACAAGTGAACCCAAAATCTCTGTAGGATACTTTAATTCCTCCTCAACTACATTACCACTATACGGCTCTTTTAATTTCAGTAAGTGCAAAAGCTGATTTCGTGCAATTATGGCATCAAGTTTATCTATCATACCGTGCTTTATCCCAAATTGAAGTAATCTTTCAATTTCATATGCAGGATTAATCATTGTATTCCACCCTTCTTAGTTATTAATTTAGCAAAGCTCAGCAGGCAAAGTCCATAAAAAGGGCTGTCCCGGAACCGTAATTACGATTCCGGGATAGCTTCTGTCAGATATGAATAACTCAGTAGTTACTTATTATATATCTTGTAAATAATAATCTTCCGGTTTAACATCGTCAAAGGCAGCTGTTTCACTTGACTTAAGTACAAAAGGCTTCATAAGCATAGTCATGAAATCGGCCCATTTGGTCTTATATGTGTCTTCAAATGTCTTTTCCACATATGTTACGGCATATGTCCCCATCTACCTTACCTATTTTAGCATCATATTTTCCGCTTGTCACAGGTATTGTTTCGCCATTGCTGCCTATAGACCATACTACAGAAGGTTAAAAATCGGGTATTTGACCGATTTTGTCGACTTAGTGTACCGTTTTATGGTAAGCAGTTGATGAATAATGATATTATCGTAAATTAAAACTTAATTGTTTCTTCTATTCCTTTATATATAAACTCAACTGTTTTAGGATTTTCTCCGCTTTTAATGAATTTAATTTTAAAGTTTTCCTGATATTTAAATTCACCGCAAGCCATTCCAAACGTCAATGTTTTTTCATTATCCCTGTACAGTAAATCAATTGTTGAATAGTTTCCTTTTTCATAGGAGTAGTTGTCCCCATCATCATTATACAAGGTAAACTCTCCATCCTCTCCGCTGTAAATAATAATTTCGGATATCTCCCCTTTTTTTTCGTCTGCATACATAAGGGGTTCAGATATCGGTACAATTGAACCTGCCTTAACAAACAACGGCATCACATCCAATGTCGCTCTGCACACTAGAGTCTGTCCTCCTTCATGCAAAGTATTTGTCCAGAAGTCATACCACCAAGCGCCTTTAGGTAAATAAACATTTTTTGTTTTTTCAGCCTTTGATACAGGCACGTTATTTACTTCATAGTACATGGGCTCTGTAACCGGACAAACAAGGAATGCCTTACCAAACATAAAGCTGTCGCTGAGCTCTTTAACATTTTCGTCTTCTGCAAAATCAAACATTAAGCTGCGAAGGATTGTTGAATTATTTTGATTTACATCTCCTGCCATTGAATATATATAAGGAAGCAACTGGTAGCGTAGTTTTATAAATTTAAGTATTGTTTCATAAAAAATATCTCCCGGTTTGCCGAAATTCCATGGTTCCCTGGGTGTATCAGTGCCATGTGAGCGGAACATAGGTAAAAAAGCACCATATTGAAACCATCTTACATAAAGCTCCTTATATCCCAAATCTTCTACACCGTCATTATAATCCCCGTCCCAGAACCACAGCTTATTGGTATTTCCATTGCAATTACATCCCCTGTTTTCCCATTTGTCCTTTACTGTAAAAAACGCACCGATATCCAATGTCCAATAGGGCATGCCGCTCATTGAAAATTTAATCCCCTCAGTAATCTGCTTTCTTAAAACAGACCATTTTGCGCTGATATCTCCTGACCATGAAACCGTTCCATATCTTTGACCTGATATATAGGATGAACGCGTAAGATTTGTAACACGTTTTCCATTTTTGGTTTTTCTCCAGTTTTCGTAAATACCTTTTGAATGTAAAAGCCCATATGAATTAAGACGTGTCCAATCCATGGACTTTTTGGATTCGTCTGCAATCAATTGGTAACGCAGTTCTTCCGGTCTTTTTTCCTCTCCATTCCAGTCCGCATCGGAAAAAGGTTCGGCATTATCACACCACCATGCATCCACTCCTGCGGAAAACCAATCTTCTTCACATTGCTTCCAGTAAACAGCTCTTGCTTCTTCGCTATAGGCATCATAGGTAGTAGTATTTGGCAATAAAAGTCCTTTTTCCTTAAACTCACGGAGGTTGGTTCCACCCTCAGCCATATTGGGCCAAATGGAAACCATAAGTTTTACCTGTTCTTTATGAAGTCTGTCCACCAGCCTTTTAATATCCGGATATCTCTTTTTATCTGCTCTCTTCTCTCCCCATAAACCTTCTTCCCAGGAAAACCAATCCTGTACAATACAATCTATAGGGATACCTGAATTTCTAAACTTTAACACAGTATCTATAAGCTCTTCAGAAGAATAATATCTCTCCTTTGATTGAACATATCCATAAGCCCATCTTGGAAGCATTGGTGCTCTTCCTGTCAGGTTTCTTAACTCTTTAATGATTTCCTCGAAATTTTTTCCTATAATAACATAGTAAGAAAGCTTATCGGTTGTATCAATTGAGAATGTTACTTCTCCTTCCTTGCTTTCAAAAATTACAGCACTTTCCGTATCAATCAGTATTCCATAATTTTGGGATGATAGTATAAATGGAATTGATATTTTCATATTTGCTTGGAACAGGTATTCCTTCTTGCCATTATAGTTGTAAACTCCATTTTCATGCTGACCCAAACCATAGATAGCTTCTTTTTCTGTTATGGAAAAAACAAGCTTCCCCTCATAGGATTTACCCGCAGACTTACGCCTTGCATTTTCGATATAAGCTACATCACCATTTGCTGTATGCTTGTACTTGATGACAGGCTCGCCGTCTACATAATATGCAAGAACCTCTTTTTCAGTTAAGCTGTGTCCTGTTTCCTTTAAGATAACCTCGCCTTGTTTGTTTTTAAACAAAATGCAATTATCCTCAGATAAGTAGTTATCCGTTGCCAAATTATCCATAGGTATGAAATCTTCCGCAATAAGAATACTGTTCTTTGGTTTTTCTTTATTTTTGGAATATACAACTCTTATGATATTTTCAGTCATTGGCATAATATGAACAACCGTTGAAGAACATTTGTTTGTAGAATCCATTTTTATCACTCCTGTAAATAGGCTGTTGTATTGTTGAGTTACTTACTCATCTTTACAAGTTGAAATATAGGTGTTCAACATATCAATGGAAAGTTGGGTTAGAAATAGTAGCATAAATTTAGTTGGTAAATCGAAGTTTTTTTGCTGGAAACACGACACGATGTCGGGTTTAGCACACTATGAACCATGGATGGTGAATGTGTGTGACGGCAAAAATGCTGAGATGAACCATTACTAATTTAGAGCAACTATTTCGGCAACAAACCATTGATATGTTTGAATACCGTTGATTTTTTTGTGTAAAAGTTAATGCATTTACCACAATTCATTATTATCACTTGGATAATTTTAAATGAACAGCTACTGCTTCAAATTCTTCCTTCATATTGATACAAAGACTTCCATTTATGAGTAAAACATTATTTTCGAAAGCACAGTATGTATTGCAAATTTCATAATTATCACCTATAGGAATTTCCACAGTATCAGGGAAATTTCCGTGGAACGTATATATCAAAGCAAGTACTTCCTTTTCATCTTCAGACTTTCTTAGGATGCCCATCCATCCTTTAGGATTTCTGTAACTTTTAAGTTTTGAACCGAAAAAGTAAGTTGTTCCATTTAATATAATATCTGAAACAGCTCTGTAGAAACTGATTCCCTCTTCAACTGTATTCCATTGCTCTTTATCCAAATCATATATATCACCGGATAAGCACATTACTCCCAAAAAGGTATTAGCAATAGAATATACCACTCTCTTTTTACTGTCTTTTTTCCGCAATACCGCCCATATCTGTGATTGGCATGGATTTATTACTCTATGAAGATTAGCTGCCACAACCGGTATTTCATCACACTCATGTGCATCTGAAAACGATGCCATTTCACATAATGACATCATTGAAGGCTCAAGTCTATGCCCTCCCGAAGAGCAGTTTTCTATAATAATGTCAGGGATTTCCTCCCTAATTCTCCTGAAGAATTCCTGTGAAGCAAGAATCTTTTGTCTTAGCCCCTCTCCAAGGGACTCATACCCGTCACAACCTATACCGATTGTTTCATTATAGTCAACCTTTAAATATTTGAAACCATATTGCTTTAGCATTGATATGACTTTATCACTTAGGTAATCAATAACCCACGGGTCGGTCATATCCCAAAACTTCCTGAGTCCTGAAGTTATTACATCTCCATTTCTCGTTAGAAGGTGTTTATGGTCTTTATACGCTTTTGACAGATATCCACAGTTTTCAAACTCAAACCAAATTCCCGGAATCATTCCCGCCTCCCGGATTATCCTAACAGTCTCCTGAAGACCATGTGGAAATACCTCAGGACTTACTATCCAATCCCCGTGTGTACCATCCCAGCCATTTTCTTTATCAGCAAACCACCCTGAGTCAATAACAAAATAATCAACCTCTTTTTCTTTGATAATATCTACAATTTTTTTGATATTATCATGTGAAGGATTTCCCCAAGTAGTACAGAATTCATTGAATAAAACCGGAAGCCTGTCAAACTTGTTTATCTTGTTAACGTTGTACTTGTGTATTGTAAGCAGTCTTTGTGATACTTCGTCTACATTTCCGATACCGACGGTTATAAATGCAGAAGGTGTCTCAAATTCGGTTCCCGGTTCCAGTACCTTCATCCAGTGCCCAAAATCAAAGTCTGCAAGTCCGCCGGATATACACAGCGCATCATCCCTTCTATACATTTCCATCTGCCACGATGAGGCACAGGCCAGCTGTGCAGCCCAAACCACATGTGTAACTGTATCTTCCACCGCCAGAAATGGGAAAAATTTTCTGACGGGCATAGAGCCGATCTGACCAAATTTTTCTGTTCTTACACCATGACCTGACCATGACGGCTCAAGCTGCAGGTCCTCAACGGACTCTGTTATAAGTCTTCCTTCATTACTCCAACAACTGCGTATTCTGTGAATATTCATACTTTCAGGTGCTTCACCTTCTATAAAAGGAGTCAGCCCACCAACTGAGAAACTGGACAGCATCTCCAAACAAATAGCTTTATCGGATTTATTAGCAAGTACAGTTTTCAGTTCAAAAGCTTTTAACCCATTGTGATAAGTAAGTACATGCCTGGCAACATAGCCCTGTTCACTTTTCAGTATAGTGGTAATAACCTGAGTGTTTTCTATTTTTTCAACTTTCTGGGATTCATATCGAAGCAGAAAGGTTTGTTGTCCATTTCTCATTGTGTGCCCATTTGCAAACCCCCCTGAAAAATCATCACCTCTTATAAAAACCTGTACAAGTGGATCAATATTATACTTTTTTGAGGCAGCTGCTTTGTCTTTCAGGGAGGCAGGCAAAATCTCAAAGCCTATATTTCCTTCTTCATTTGTTAAGTATCTTATTATCATATCTGAGAAGAGGTATTCTGATAAAACTTTATGCATAATTTTTTTCCCTTTTCCTTTTACTTCAACTATTTTAAAATTGCTCCTGCCGTTAGGGCATTCTCTAATTGCTCATTTCCTAAAATATAAATTAGAACAGTAGGAATACTGGTTATTACCATAGCTGCGCCAATCTGTCCCCAGTGAGATACTCCTATACTTACAAAGAAGTTAAGTAAGCCTACCGGTAAAGATCTGATTTTATCATCAGCACCTAAAATAAACGCTAAAAAGAACTCGTTATACGTATTCATAAATATAAGTGTAAATTGAGTAGCCATTGCAGGTTTGATTGTCGGGAGTATTATTCTGAAAAATGTTTGGTATATATTGCATCCATCAATGCATGCCGCTTCTTCAAGCTCCCTTGGTAAGGTTCTGAAAAATGCATAAAGCATTAAAATACATGAAGATAGTGCAAAAGCCGAATATGGAAGTATCAGTCCCAGATGAGTTCCCTTCAGTCCCATATTTTTAACCATTATAAGAAGCGGTATGATTACAACCTGAACCGGTATGATCAGCCCAAGTGAAACATATGTCAAAGCGGTATTCTTAAATCTCCAGTTCATTCTGCTTACACAGTATGCAAACATACTGCCTAAAATAATTGTAATAATAATTGTACTTACAGAATAAATCACACTGTTTGACAAGTATCTAGAAAAGTTAAATTTTTCCAATGCATCTCCATAGTTGTTAAAAATCCATTTCTTTGGAAGGCCAAAGGCATTATCATACACCTCACTTTTTGATTTGAATGATAAATTTAACATCCAGTATAATGGGAAAAGAAATGTTATTCCTATAAATATCAGTACTACCTTATTTGTCATGTTTAAAACTTTTTGTTTCATTACTGCTTCACCACCCTCTATTAGAATTCAATTTTTTCTTTTGCAACAAATTTGTTAATTAAACATGTTAACACAAGACATTCAATTATAAAGATAACTGCAATTGCACATCCCTGTCCGTAATCAGAAGCCGAAAATGCCCTATGGTACAATTCGTAGATGACTGTTCTTGATGCATCACCCGGCCCTCCTGCTGTCATTATTCTAACATGTGCAAACTGGGACATACATCCAAGTACTGATACTACTAATAAGTATTTGGTAACATCCTGTAAAAGAGGTATTGTTATTTTTATACTCGTTTTCAGGAAAGATGCTCCGTCTATTGTTGCTGCTTCATAGTAAGTCTTTGGTATGGATTTAATACCGGTATAGAAAAGCAATGCGTTTAAGCCAATGTACTGCCAAAGGAAGGCTACAGTAATTGAAACTACAACTGTCCTTTTGTCGGACAGCCATCCCAATGCAAGGTTGTTTAATCCAATTGCTCTTAATACACTATCAATTAATCCCCATTGAGGGTTATAAATTGCAATCCACATCTGACCTATTACGGTAACTGAAAGTACTGCCGGGAATACACTACTGAATTTGAAAAATCTTCTTACACCTTCTGTTTGTCTGTCTACTAATAATGCAAGGAATAATGAAATAGGAAGTCCTATGCAAGTTGAGATTATTACAATTATCAATGTATTCATATTTGCTTTCCAGAAGGAAGCAGAAGTAAGAATACTTACATAATTATCAAAACCCACAAATCCCATATTTCTAAAGCCGTCATTATTTTGAAAACTTATAATTATTTCAGGGAAAATAGGATATACAACAAAAGCTGTAAATAAGATTAAAGTTGGAAAAGCAAATATAAAAATTGCAAGTTTACTATTATAGTTTTTATTCATATTATCACCTTATTTAATAATATCCCTATATGAAGTTGAATTTCATATAGGGATATGTATTGTTTAACCATTCATTTCTACCAGATTTATTTACTAAAGTTTTTAGCCCATATAGGATTGATAGCTTTAATAAATTCATCCGGTGAATAATCACCTGTAAGAAGGTTGCTGTCAAGAGTGGTTATTTCTGCCGACATCTTTGTACTGTATATTGCCGACCATAATGAAGGTATCTTTAACTTAGCATTATTGAATTGATCAAGGTTCTTCTTTGCCAATTCTGACATACCTTCAATTTTAACACCAGTCTCAAGTGCTGTTGGAGCCTTATTATCAGTATTATAGAACAGAGCGTCCTGAGTTGCACAGAACATTGCGAACTGAGCAGCCACTTCAGGATTCTTTGTTTTAGCCGCTACTAAATATCCGCTTAATGGTGCACCCCAGAATTGGATAGATGCATTTGCATCAACTCCGTCTTTTGCTGCAGGCCATACCATAAAGTCAGTATCAGGACTAGCTTTCTCAAGATTTGGAAGTTCCCATGTAAACATAGCCAGCATAGCCGCTTTGTTTGAAGTATACATTTCAACTGCAGGACCATAATCTATATTTGTAACACCCTGAGCAAATGCACCGGCTTTTACAAGTTTCTGAATTCTTCCCAATGCATTTTTAACAACAGGATTGCTGAAATCGGTCTTATTATTTGCCAGATCAACTGCAACCTGTGGATCTTCAGCCATTATCATAGTCTGAAGCATGTGAAGATTAGGAGTCCATCCACCCTTACCAACTATAGAAATAGGCGTAATTCCTTTTGACTTCAAAGTCTCACAAACTTTAACCAATTCATCAAAAGTCTTTGGTACCTGAAGATTATTCTTTGTAAAAATATCCTTGTGGTACCACAATCTTGGAGTAAAGTACTGATCTGAACCGGATTGTACACAATATAACTTACCATCTGCATCCGGTGTTATAACTTCTTTCATAGCAAATTTCTTATCGAAGCCGGTATTTTTGACATATGATGCTAAGTCCAATGCATTTCCTGCTGAAATTACTACAGATGAAAGATTCTGCTCGGAGAACCATACATCCGGCATATCTCCTGAAGCGTTATAAGCTTTTAACTTATTGGCGTAATCATCTCCACCGCCGCCCAAATCGTATTCAACTTCTACATTTGGCATTTCTTTTGCGATATTTGTTTTTATGTAATTTTCTCTGATTTTGTTTCTGTTATCATCAGCACTTAAAGAGAGGAATTTCAGCTTAACCTTTTCACCTGATTGAACAGATGCTTTTGAAGTTGATGCTGTTGAAGATGATACTGAACTGTCTGATGCTGTATTTCCGCCTCCGCAAGCTGCCAATGAAGTAACCATTGCCGCTGAAAGAGCAAATACTGCAACTTTTTTCAATTTAATCATATTACTACCTCCTAAAAACTTTTTGTATTGATTTACATATCTCTTTCGAAAGATTGTGTATTATGTTTAAATGATATATATTTTCATCCCTCCATTGAAGAGAAAATTTTATGGCAATAAGGAAATTTAACTGTTAAATTACCAATGTTCAAATAGACTAAACCTGGATGGATAAGAAATAGCGATTAAAAATTTGATTGATTTTTAATCGCTATTTTTACTTTTAACTATTCTTTTTAATCTTTCTTATGACTCACATTTTCTATGTATTTACTGGGAGCAAGCCCGTAATATTTCTTAAAACACTTTCCAAAGTAGTTAGCATCAGCATAACCAACCTTTTTTGCCACACCTACAACCAGTTGATTTCCGCTGTCAATAAGTTCTTTAGCTTTCTTAATTCTGAATTTGGTAAGATACTCATTTATTGTAATACCTGTTTCTCTTTTGAATATAAAACAAAGATGCCCGTAATTTACAAAAAGACTTTTTGCCATTTTATTAATATCAAGCTCGTCATCATGATAGTTATCCAAAATATATTTTTTGACTTTTTCAATCAGCTGTGATGCTTTGGTATTCTTGTTCCTTTTGATATATTCAACAGCATCTGTGAATATCCCATTTATCCAAGCTTCCATTTCATCTATAGACTGTTTTAACTGAATTTCTTCAAGTACATTTAACTCGTTTTTAGGATAAATATCTTTAAAACTAATGCCCATTTCAGCAATTATTTCCATACATACAGACACAATTTCAACACAAACTACAAGCAGTATTTCATAGTGAATATTCTTACCCCGAACATCTTTGAATATATTCGTCAGCATGATTTTGATTTCTTCACTATTTCCAGTCCGCATACTTAATAACAACTGGCTTCTGTGTTCAGCAGTGAATAAATTCAGCTTTAGCTCCAAATCATCGACTAAACTATATAGTATTACTTTATTTCTGCCAACGGTAAGCTTATTTTTTAAAGCGATAATAGCTTCTTTATATGAACTGGCAACATCAAATATATCACGTTTTCTATTACCAATACCTATTGAAATGGAGAAATTAAAATATCTGTCAACTACTATCCTGATTTTCTCAAACTTATGTTCTATTAAAGAGTCGTCTTCATCTCCGTTTAAACACAATATAACACATAGTCGATCATTACTATCGTAGCACATTTCTAATTCAAAATGCTCCTGTAGTATTTCTTCTGTAATATTTTTTATGGCAAATATCCAAAGCTGCTTTTCGTCATCAGTCCATTCCCGTTTTTCATCATAGTCAATTTCAATTACCGCTACTTGATAATATTCGGAAAGCATATTCATTTTGAGATATTTTATCTTTTTGAAAACTTCCTCTGACTTTATTACTGAGTTTCCTTGTACTAAGTCATTTAAAAATTTTTCTTTAAGTAATGGAATGTTTTCTTTAACCTGTTCCTTTAACTTTTCTACCTCAACTTTAATATTTGCTTCCTTTTCTATATCTGCTTTCATTTCACATAAACAATTTGTCAGTTCATCTTCATTTACCGGTTTCAGTATATAGTTGCATACTCCTAATGAAACTGCTTGTTTAGCATAACTAAATTCGCTATGTCCGGTTAAAATTAGAATTTTAGTCTTAATCTCTTTTTCCTTTACTTTTTGGGCAAACTCCAAACCATCCATTATTGGCATATTTATGTCTACAATGGTTATATCGGGATTCAACTCCTCTATTTTCTGCAGAGCTTCTTTTCCGTTTTTCGCTTCACCGCATATTTCAAATCCTAGTTTGCCCCATAACAGTGATATTTTTAGTGCCTCTCTAAAATAAAACTCATCATCTACAATCATAACCTTGAGCATATTCATTAACTCCTTTACAATTCTGTAGCCGGCAGTCTGACAGTGACTTTGGTGTATTGTCCAACTAAGCTTTCTATCTTTAATCCGTATTCCTTTCCATATAATAACTTTAATCTTGAATCCACGCTACTAACTCCAAAATCTGGTGACTTATTATTTTCTGACGAACCACGAAGTATACTCTCAATTTTGTCCTGAGTCATTCCTATTCCATCATCATAAACATCAATATTAATACAATCCTTATACTTATACCCTTTAATCACCAGTGTGCCTTTGTCCTCTTTCTGCTTCAAGCCATGGTAAATGGAATTCTCTACAAGGGGCTGTAAAGTTAACTTTGGTATTTGATATCTTAATATTTCCTCATCAAATTGCAATTGATAATCCATATATTCTACGTACCTTAACTTTTGTATGGATAAATAGTTATTTATAAGAAGCATTTCATCATTTATTGTTATAATGTCATTGCCTTTACTTAGTGAAATTCTATAAAATCCGGCAAGATACTTTGCTGACATTATGGCATTTTCCTTTAAATCAAGTTTTATAAATGAGATAATTGTTTCAATGGTATTATAAAGAAAATGTGGCTTAATCTGCGATTGCAGAAGCCTGAATTCACTTTCACGCTTTAACCTTTGTTCAGTGTAAATTTGCTCCAATAGTTTATTAATTCTATCCATTAGACTGTTAAAACCGTCTCCCAGCATTCCAATCTCATCATTAGCATTAAAATCAGCTCTCAGTCCTAAATTTCCCTGTTTTATTTCCTTCATAATTTTAACCAACTTTAAAATAGGCTTGGATATTGTGTAAGACAACAGATATGATGCTACAAAAGCAAACACCAAGCATGCAACGCCGATAATAATAATGAGTCTTGTTATTCCTTTATTCTCGCTGGTTATTTCATCCATGGGAGTGGTACTGATAATCTTCCAGTCAAGCTTATCAAATTTATGTAAGGTCACCAATACTTGTCTACCATCTATATTTGATACAAGACTACCATTATTCGATAATTTATTGAGTTTATATCTACCCAAATATTTATTTTCATCAAATTTTTGATATAAATCACATTTATCCTGAGTTGATATAATGTTATTTTTACTGTCCAGTATAAAAAACTTATCACTTTCATTTAATATATTATCTAAATATATTGAAGCAATATCAGTTTCCTTAATATAAAGTATTGCTATTCCCAGCCTGCTTCCTGTATTTCTTCCGATAATAGATTTTGCAATCGCAAAAACATTTTCATCAGAACCATAACGATACTTTAATTTAAACAGATTTGTCCAAACAGGTCTTTTTGTTTCAATCACCTTGTTAATCATAGGGTTATTGAATTGGGAATATACGCTTGACTTATCTGCATAACCTATGTCAAAGAGTATGTTTTTTGAAGACATGATACTTGCAGCAACCATCTTGGTATTAGGTTCTACGATATTACTGATTACTTCTTTTAATGTTTTTTCAACATCTATATTTTCAATTGAATTCAAGCTATTACTTCTTACAAATTCAAGCTGATTTTGCAATCTGTTTTCTGTAGATAATATTCTTACATAGTCCTCGAAATTTCTGGTGAGGTTCATGAGATTCTTATCAATAAGCGTCAGCTCACGTTCAGCATTTTTCTTGGCTTTTTCGGTTATTGCCTTATTGGATATACTGATAGTAAGCAAAGTAAAAATACTTAGGGAAATTCCTAATATTATTATGTAAAAAATAAAAATCTTATTTTTTATTGAAATATCCTTGAGCAATGTTATTAAATGATTAAAGTATTTTTTTCTCATTTTTTTAAACCCTGTCAATTTATTTTGATATTTTTATATAAGTATATCACTGTCAACATAAAAAGGTAACATAATTTTATTTATTTTGTATGTTACACCGTAAACAAAAACTTATGCTTGAATAGTTGCATAGTCTTCATACTTCTTTAGTATTCGAATTACAATTAAACATCCCGTTAGTACTACTCCGGCTGTGAGAAATATCATTTGCATATTTTCAATAGTAAAACCAGCAACTTTAAAATATAAAGAATCTGCATCCTTAACAAAATATGCTCCTGCCAAAGTGCCGCAAAACCCAAATATTCCGTTAACTGCGGAAGAAAAGCCCATGTATATAGTCTTACTTTCTTTCGGTGAAAAACTATATTGAATATTGTTTATGGAAATATTTATTCCGGCTATGGCTGCCCCGCTTAATATATGAGCTATTGGTAACAAAAACAGTGTATTTCTATTGATAAAAAACCATATAAAAAAGCATAGAATCTGAATAACAACCATCAATTTTATTAAGTATAACCAAGATTTTTTATCTGCCAGTCTTCCCCACAATCTTACCGAGAGTACACTTGTAAATGACGCAAGCACAGTCATTATTGTTATCAAGCTATACCCCAGCTTCAAATGTGAAACCATATAAACAGAGGTAAATGGAGCTGCAAGCTGAAAACCTATATTCCATAATGCCATCAGTAAAACGACTATCATATAAACATTATTTTTTAAAGGTATTTTAAATATGTTTTTAAATGATACTTTATTTTTTGCTAACTTATTGCAAGGTTCTTTAATATTTGAAAACATAATAAAATTAGCTATTGCAGAAAAGATTACAAATATGTATAGTATAGCAAATCCGATTAACATATCTCCACGTTTTTCATACCTATCAAGTACTTGTCCCATTACAAGAGTAATAATTGTGACTGTACCCAATACAATTGATTCCCTTCGTCCAAAATAGACCCCTCTTATTTTCTCAGGGGTTATGTCCAGAATCCAGGTTTGCGAAGCAGGTGACGTAAAAGCTAAGAGTAAATTAGCAATAAAAAATACTGAAATCAATATAGAGAGCTGAAATACACGGGATACTTTTATAAACGGTATTATAATCATCATGCCCAGTAAAAGTCTGCCGATAAAGCAAAACAAACATGTAATAAACTTTCTGTTTTCCATTTTTTCAAAAACTATCGGTGAGAATGCCATTACTATCCCTGCTAATACCGGTATTGCAGAAATAATTCCTGAAATCTGATTACTTGCACCAAGAAATTTTGCAAAACCCACCAAAAACGCACCGCTTGTCAAAGTAAGTATGCTTCTGGCAGTACACCCTTCAAAAACAGATATTTTTCTGGATATTTGCATATCGGCATCACTAAGGTTGTCTTTATTAAAATATACTTTTTTAATGTGCGCTAATAACTCCACATTAACCTCCAGTTTCCATCCATTAGGTTCAACTGCCATCATTGATAGTCTTAGTACCACATTATCTCTGTATAGACATAATGTGGTACTATTTGTATTATTACTTCTCTATTACTACACCTTTTTTTAAAATAATATTTGCATAGAGTGCTGCTTCACTTGTTGCAATTACTGCATACGCACTTTTTGCCCTTTCATAGAAAGCAAATCTTTCAATATTACCTATTTTATTGTTTATGGGTTCGTGTTTGTTAATTATTTCTTTATAAACTTCCCATATTGGTGTTTCTACAGCATCTCCGGGTACTACTTCCATTAATGCCACAGGCTTTTCAACATAAGGATCAAGGGGGAAGAACTTTAGTATTGCATCCAACACCTCTGGTACTCCATGTCCATCCAGCCTAATCACCTTTTTCCCAAAGGTACCTGACGGGAAATTTCCATCTGCTATTACTATTTCATCACTATGCCCCATCTCCATAAGTGTCTTGAGTAGTTCAGGGGTTAAAATAGAAGGAATTCCTTTTAACATAAAACCTCCAAATCCGTATTTAACGTCGTAGTTATTTTGTTATTTCTCCGTTCAAATCCCATAAATCCGTCCAATCCTTTGCTCCATCCCAGAGGAATACTTGTCCTTTTATTAATCTACAGTTTTTATCAACACTTTCAATTTTTTTCATTTCTTCTTCAGTTAATGGATCTTCAACTGCACAACGAAGATTACTTGCATATTCGTTTCTAAAAATTGAGAATGGGATTGGAGTCTGGCCTCTCTGTACAGCCCATTTGATACAAATAACAGCAGGATGAACATTGTGCGCTTTAGCTATCTCAACAATTACAGGTTCCTGAATATCAACATAATCCTCAGAAGTTTTATCACGATCCGGTCTGGTTGGAGAACCTATAGGGCAAAATCCAATCGGCTGTATGCCATGTTCGAGAACAAATTTGAATTGCTCAGGCTGTTGGAAGCATGGATGAAGCTCCATTTCAATAGCTGAAGGCATGATTGTACAGTACTTAATCAATTCCTTTAATTTAGGTACAGTCATATTTGATGCTCCTATATGTTTAACATAACCTGCTTTCTGTAACCTTTCCATCTGGTACCATGTTTCCATATACTGTTCAATTGAGAATGGTCTTGCATCCTTATTATGGTAATCAGGGGCAGCTCCCTTTGGATGGAAGTTTCTGAAAGGCCAGTGTACAAAATATAAGTCTATGTAGTCAAGTTTTAAATCCTTTAAGGTTTTTGCACAGGATAGTAAAACATCCCCTTTTCCATGCATATCATTCCAAACCTTAGAAGTAATAAAAAGTTCTTCCCTGCTTATACCTGACTTCATAATATCTTGAAAAACATCTCCGATTAAATGTTCATTTCCATAAACTGATGCACAGTCAAACAATCTGAAACCCACCTCAGCGGCACCTTTTACGGCAGCTGCAATGTCTTCGGCAGAGAATCTGTCTGAACCAAAAGTGCCCATACCAATACCGGGCATCTTGTCTCCTCCACGTAATACTCTCTGAGGCACTAAACTTGGATTTATAATATCATTACTCATAAAATACATCTCCTTTTTATTTTATATTATTTATCTTAATAATTCGGCAATTCTCATATTTCGGGTATAAAAACTGTTTTTAAACAAAACATTTTGCTTCTGTAGCATATAAATAGTCATCAATACAGTTTACAACTCTGTCTTTTAATAGACTTATAGGATCGTTGGATAGTTTGCCATTTCTGACTTTACTGTATTGAATAGGCAAGTATTCACTTAATAAGGATAGTGGTATTGTTGCCGTATTAAGGTTTTGTAACATCCTCTCAATTGATTTCTGTACATTAGGATCGGGCAGATAGTATCTGCATCTGTCAGAGAAACTGTATTTTCTGGCAAACCTGAGCTTCTCTCCATTGCCATGGTAATGCTTCCTCCAATTATCGGGATTTTGAAGCATAGCCTCATCAAATGCATTAACAAGGTTTGATAGATGAATATCAGGATTGTATCTGAACATTTCTTCTTCAATCAAGCTAAGAGCAAACAGTCCCTCTCTCAATGCAAAAGTTAATGCAGGGCCTACCTTTAAAATAGCTATTCCGTCCTCAACCATTTCTCTGAGTCCTGTTCGAGTCTGATAATCGGTGGAATGGCCCTCAAAAACAAGGTTAGGATATTTCTTAAGTGCCTGGCATAATTCCTTAGCTGCTTCACGGTTATATTCATGAATAGTCTCATCACCAAATTCAACACCCGGCTGAACTACAACAGCAATAACATTGTCCCAAGCCTTCTGAAGCCCCAGCTTATAAAATGCCTGTTTAAAGGTTGCTACGGTTGTTTCAAAATCGCTAACCTTTGTAACAAGGATGCCTTCGTCCTCTTCCTGACTTCCTCCGGGAATAGGTACTTCACTTCCCACAACATATACAGGCTGCACGGTATTTTTATCTCTTTCAACAAGTTCCGCATATGCCTCTTCGGCAACTTTGCACAGTAAAGCTCCTCTTTCAGCAATAACACCTGTATCCAGCTTCTCGTTGATATTATCATCTGCAAGGTGCATACTTGTATCAATATGTATTTTTGTAAAGCCTGCCGAGACATACTGTTTTAATAATTCACAGGATTTTTCCATTGCTGTATCAGATTTTTCATTTTTCCATGTAAGTGGTCCCAGATGATCCCCGCCAAGTATTATTTTATCTACAGGAAATTGAACTTTCCTGGCAATATCATATACAAATTCTTTAAAATCTGCCGGTTTCATACCGGTGTAGCCCCCAAACTGATTAACCTGATTTGCGGTTGCTTCGATTAATACATAGCTACCTGATTTTAAAGCTCTCTCCATAGCTGCCTCAATAACGTATTCATTTGCGCTGCAGGCAGAATATACTCCAACAGGTACTCCCTGTTTCTGCTTTGCAACTAATTCCTTCAATGGATGCAAATCTGTCATTGTTACTACCCCCCTAAATTCAGAAAATCTGTTTATTTTACTTAGTCATTAACTATAAGCACTTTTCCCTTAACAGTTCCGGGAACCTTGAACATATCAAAAGCGTCCTTAATATTACTAAGAGGAACTTTTTTGAATATAAAACTGGAATCAAACTGCAGTGCTCCGGTTGAAAAGTAATGCGCCGTAAGAGCCCACTCTTTACCCGGAAATGGTGCACTGTATGACATCCATGAGCCGGTAAGCTTAAACTCTTTTCTATTCATATTTTCAAATAGTTTTGGAGTAAATACCAAATCCTTAGTCGGTGTACCAATAAAACATACAGAAGCCTTATTTCCTGCTATTTCAAAAGCCAGCTTCATCGTTACGTCAACACCTGCGGTTTCATAGACAAAGCCAAACCCCTTATTATTAGTAAGCCTGTCTATTTGCTGTCTAAAATCCTTATCAAGAGTATTAATAGTCTCATCAGCACCCAATCTTTTTGCAAGTGCTAATCTGTCATTATCAATATCAAACACAAATACTCTTTTTGCACCAAATATTTTTGCCCACTGTGCCGTAAACATGCCTACCGTTCCACCACCAAGGATGGCAACATCTTCTCCTGCCCGATAATCAGCACAAAGTAAACCGTGAAGCGCTACTGTGGCAGGCTCAAAAAATGCTCCCTGCTCAAAAGGTACACTATCATCAAACTTTACAACATTTTTTTCAGGCATTTTCACATATTCAGAAAAGCTTCCCTGCTCTCTTGAGCCAATAAAGCTATAGTGCTTACATAGTGAATAATCACCTTTCTGGCAGTCATCACACTTCAGACATGGAACTAAGGGTACACCGGCAACTCTGTCGCCGACCTTTACTGAAGTCACCCCTTCGCCTATTTCTGCTACTTCTCCTGAAAACTCATGACCCAGCACTATCGGGAAAAAATGTGCTCCATCACCAAGAACTCTGGGAAGATCTGATCCACATATACCGGTAGCCATCACCTTTACCAGAACTTCTCCCTTTAAAGCCACAGGGGTAGCTATCTCCTCATAACGAATATCATCTTTTGCATGTAATACTCCTGCTTTCATCGTTACCTCCTTTTATGCGTTCTCACGCTGTCAATTATTTAAGAATTTCCAACTGGCACCTTAAACTTTCTGCATTGTGTCCTTCAGTTTTTCATATAGTTCAAGGTAAATCTCGTAATTATTTTTATATCTGGCATGAGCCTGCAAATCAGGTTCATGTGTACGTGTAATTACAATGGTATTTTCTACCGCCTGATCAAAGCTTTTATACAATCCTGTTCCGACACCAGCCAGAATTGCAGCTCCCAGTGTTGTAGCTGTATCTGAAGTTGGAACATTGATGGTTTTACCCGTTATGTCAGCCTTCATTTGCGTCCAGAGTCTGCTGTTGGCAGCTCCCCCCATTGCGACCAGCTTATCTGTGCCAACACCAATTTCCTCTGCTGTTTTCAGATTGTGCTGTAATGCAAATGCACAACCTTCCATAATAGCTCTGATAATATGAGCTCTGGTTTTGTTATAACCCAGTCCGAAAAAAACTCCCTTTGCTTTCTTGTCCCATAACGGAGACCTTTCTCCAGCCATGTACGGTAAAAATATCAACCCATCTGATCCCACAGGTATTTTTTCAGCTTCTTCATCCATAACTTTAAAGGGATTTGACCCCTTTGCCTTGGCTTCTATTTCCTCAAAAGCCCCAAGTTCCTGTTTAAACCACTTTATCGCTCCGCCTCCGCCAACAGTTCCTCCCTGCAAAAGCCAAAGTTCTGGTATAACGTGGAAGCTTAAAATAAGCTTCTGATGTGCAATTGCCGAATCCAGACATATACTCATTCCTCCGGCTTGCCCTCCTTGTTCCTGAGTTTGACCCACTTTTATAACTCCGGCACCAAGAGTTCCACAAGATGCATCCAATCCACCGGCAACAACAGGAGTACCCTTAACTAACCCGGTTTGAGCAGCAGCCACACCCGTTACTTCACCAATTACATCATGACATTGAAAAATCTCCGGAAGCTTATCCCTATCAAATCCTAGCTCCTCACAAAAGCTATCATCCCATTTGCCCTCTTTCATATTAAAAGAATGTATACCATAACCCTGTGATAAATCCTGAGATATTTGACCTGTCAGTTTGAAAGCTATAAAACTGTTGCTTTGTAAAAACTTATATGTTGAGTTGTAAACATCCGGCATGTTTTTCTTAAACCAAAGTATTTTAGGTGTTGAATATGTAGGTTCAAATGAATTACCACTTAACATAAAAATTCTGTCAAATCCAATTCTATTTATAGTCTCTTTACATATATCATCTGCTCTTGTATCCATCCATATTGGTGTATTGCAAAGAACATTACCCTTCTTGTCTATGGGTATAGCAGACCAGCTCTGCCCGTCAATACCTATTCCTGCTATTTGACTCGGGTTTATTTTGGAAGAAGCAATTGTCTCTTTAATCGCAGTGCATACACTTTCCCACCATTCATTCGGGTTTTGCTCTACAAACCCTGAATGAGGATAATATACCCTATACTCCTTTGAAGATTGTGATAATACTTTACCTTGAAGGTTAAATACTGCTACTTTACAGGCAGAGGTTCCTATATCAATTCCCAGTAATAGTTTTTCCATATTGTTTACCCCGTTACGTTATTTGCACTTCTATGTTTTTTCAGCTAAACGTTTCGCTTTACTTTAAAATATTTGAGAAGTAAAATACATTCACTTCTCGTATACTTTTAATAAAACAATTTATTTAACTAATTTTCTACCTTTTTTATAGAATCCTTTAACATCAACTCTGTTTTAAGCCTAATCATTGACGGAAAATTTGAATTGTCACCTTTTAGCCGTCTTAATATCATGTTTGCCGCTACTTCACCAATTTGCTTAACAGGCTGAATTACTATGGATAATGGAGGCTTTACTACTTTTGCCAGCTGTAAATTATCAAAACCTATAATGGATATATCGTCCGGTACTTTTATATCACTTTCGTTTATAGCCATTACGGCACCGAGAGTCATTTCATAGTTTGTAACCAGAACAGCAGTTGGAGGTTCCTCCATTTCTATTAATTCCAACAGAAGCCTATATCCGCTTTCTACCTGATAATCACCTTTTTTTATAAGTTCGCTCTCTATGGTCATATCATAATCTTCATGTACTCTTTCATAACCCTTCAGACGTTCCTGAGCCGTGTATATATCCTCCGGTCCACAGATAATCCCAATTCTTTTATGACCCAGTATTATCAATTGTTCCACTGCATTATAAGAAGCATTCAGATTATCTACCAATACTGTATCACACTCTACGCCCTTGAGAGCCCTATCAATAAGTACAACCGGAATATTTCTGTTAATAACCGAATTGATAACCTCTAAATCACATCCCATCGGCATAGTAATAATCCCATCCACCATTTTTTTAACTAAAAAATCAAGCTTTTGTTTCTCAAGGCTTTTATCTTCCTTATAGTCACAAATTATGGTACTATACCCATTTTTAATTAAAATACTTTCTATATTTGAAACTATACTTGTAAAAAATATATTCTCAAGGCTTGGAATTAATAGTCCGATTGTCATTGTTTTATTAGTTTTTAGCCCTCTTGCAATCTCATTAACTTCAAAACCCAACTCTTTTATTGCTTTGTCAATAACAACACGATTTTCTTCCAGAACATTGCCGCCATTTATATATTTTGAAATTGTTGCTATTGATAGCCCGGATTTCCTGGCAACATCCTTCATTGTAGCAGAGATATAATCACCTTCATTCGCGAAACGTTTAACTGTATTTATAGTATCAAATCAGTTTTTAAAAGTCAATAGTTTTACTGGTCAAAAAAGCACTTATCTTAAAAAAAGATAAGTGCTTTTACTTCAAACACATGAAACATTTATACTATTTTTGTTGTCCATTCCTCAACATTCCACACATCAGTAACCCAATCCTCATAGAATTCAGGTTCGTGGCATACCAACAGTACTGTGCCTTTAAACTCTCTCAATGCTCTTTTTAGCTCATCTTTTGCATCAACGTCCAGATGGTTTGTAGGCTCATCCAGTATAAGCCAGTTAACATCCTTCAACATTAGCTTACACAGTCTGACTTTTGCGTTTTCTCCTCCGCTCAGTACCATCATCTGACTTGTTATGTGCTCCGTAGTCAAGCCGCATTTGGCCAAAGCCCCTCGTACCTCAGCATTGCTCATACCGGGATAATCGTTCCACACCTCTTCTAATGCAGTATTAGTGTTATAACGTTCAGATTCTTGTTCAAAGTAACCCGGGTACAGATAATCATCCAGCTTTACGCCTCCTGAAAATGGCTTTTGTACGCCTAAAAGGGTTTTCATCAGCGTAGATTTACCAAGACCGTTTACTCCCTTTACAGCTACTTTTTGGCCTCTCTCCAAGGAGATATTCAGCTGACTTGACAAAGGCTCTTCATAGCCGATTACAAGGTTTTCAGTCTGGAAAATGTACCTACCCGGAGCCCTTGCCTCTCTAAACTTAAAAATCGGTTTAGCCTTTTCCTTAACCTTCTCGATAATATCCATCTTGTCCAGCTTTTTCTGCCTGCTCTTTGCCATATTTGTTGTTGCCACTCGGGCCTTATTTCTGGCTATAAAATCCTCAAGCTTCTCAATTTCCTTCTGTTGCTTCTCATACGCCTGCTGAGTCTGCTGTTTTGCCAATTGATACATTCTCTGGAATTCATCATAATTTCCTGCATATCTTGTAAGCACAGCATTCTCAACATGATAAATTACATTTACAACCTCATTCAAAAACGGAATGTCATGTGAAACAAGGATGAATGCATTTTCGTAGTTTTTCAAATAGTTCTTCAGCCAGTTAATATGATTTTCATCCAAAAAGTTGGTAGGCTCGTCCAGTATTAATATCATAGGGCTTTGCAGAAGCAGTTTTGTAAGAAGTACCTTTGCCCTCTGTCCTCCGCTCAGGTTTGCTACATCTGTTTCAAGACCTATATCCCCAAGCCCCAGACCGTTTGCCACTTCTTCTATCTTAGAATCCAATACATAGAAGCCGTTATGCTCCAGTACGTTCTGTATATCCCCTACGTCTTCCATCATTGAGTTAATTTCACTCTCTGAAGCATCACCCATTTTTTCGTATATCTCCAGCATTTCTTTTTCTAAATCAAACATATACTGAAAAGCTTCTCGAAGTGCTTCTCTGATAGTCTTTCCCGGGGTAAGAACCGTATGTTGGTCAAGATATCCCGTTGTTATTCTGTTGCACCATTCCACCTTGCCCTCATCAGGCATAAGCTTTCCGGTTATAATATTTAAAAAAGTGGATTTTCCTTCACCATTAGCACCGACAAGTCCTACATGCTCTCCCTTTAACAGCCTGAAAGAAACTTCTTCCAATATTTTTCTGGCTCCAAAGCCATGACTTACATTCTCTACATTTAATATACTCATTTTGTACCTCTGATAAAAAATATACTATGCGCAAGAACTAGTATAACTTATAATAATGGCTTTAGTCCATAGAAATCTATACTGTAAATTTGCCGACAATTTCCTTTAGTTTCTGAGTACTTCTGTTGCTAATTTCCATTTCAGTTTTAACCCTATTTACCATGTCAACAATTTCAATATTCTGCTCAGCTATACTTTGTGTTCCCGCCGCACCCTCATTTACTGTTTTGGTTACGTCATTAATAGCACGAATTATTCCTTCTGCTGAAGCTGCGAGTTCTTGTGATGTTGCACTAAAATCAGAAATAAGTTCAAAAACAAATGCCGCATCATTGTTATAATATTCTCCTGTTTTCACCATACTAGCATAGTCAGGTCTTACTGTAGTATCAAGAAAATCCAATACTGTTCTGGAGCCTTCAGAAAGGTCTGAAACTGCAGAAATAACTTCCTTTGTAACCCTTTGTATCTCATTTACTGCTGTCTTGGATTCCTCAGCCAGTTTTCTGATTTCGTCGGCTACAACTGCAAAGCCTTTTCCTGCCTCTCCTGCTCTTGCTGCTTCTATTGCCGCATTTAGTGCGAGAAGATTAGTCTGCTCGGATATTTGCAATATTGTTCCGGTTAAAACATTAATATGTTCTACTGCTTTTGAATTCTCTAATGCAGTTAATAATTTATTTGTTGTGCTTTCGTAAATATCATATGCTGTTTTTTCCGACATTATTGAACTGTCTCTTAATCTAATGGCTCTATTTCCTATCTCTTGTGCTTCCGTTGAACCCTTCTGTGCCTTTTCATTCATTACTTCTATTACGGATTCAATATCCTGTGATGATGCATTTACTTGTTCAGTTGCAGCAGCAGTTTCTTCCATGCCGGCAGAAATTTCTTCGGTAGTCGCTGACACATTTTCAACAAATGCATCTAAATCCTCCATTTTCTGTTCTACCAAGGCTATGGAGTTCTCAACAACTGAGGATTCTTTAATTATACCGCTTACAATAGTTCTCAGATTAGCCAAAAATTGATTAACGGATTCTGCAAGCTGTCCTACCTCATCTTTGCGCTTAATATCTATCCTTTGAGTGAGATCTCCCCCTGTTTCAACTAATAAGTTAAGTTCTTTCTTAAGTACTTCTATAGGCTTGATTATCCCCTTTGCAATCAGTATACTAAACACCAATCCTATTATCAGAGCAAAAACGATTAATGAAATCATGATTTCCAATGCAAATATAAAATCCTTATTATTCTGTGTATTGATGTTATTTGCAACATTTCTGCAGTATTCAGCTAAATCGTCCAGTGTTTTTTGCTCACCTCGTAAATAACTAACATTACTATTTAGCAGCTCAAGGGCTTTTTCTCGATTGCCCTCACAGGCTGCGGCTATGATTTTATCCCTGGCAGCCCTGAAATCACTTTTGTTTTTCTCAAATACAGCAATACTATCGGACTCAAATTTGTCCAACTTTGTTTTTTTGTATTTTTCCCAATTATCGTCTATTATTTTTGAATTATTTTCAATATTTTTAACAAACTGTTTTTGTAACTGACTATCATTGCCGTACAATATTAAATAGAGTATATAGTTCTCATTTTCACTTGTTTTACTTATACTGTCGCTTAACCAATCTATGGGCATTAACCTGTCTTGGTACATACTTCCCACTCCTATATGGGAGCTATTAATAAAATAGTACCCTGTAAAACCTACAATAACTATAAGCAAAAGCAAAACAACGGATAGATTAATTATTTTATGCGCTATCTTTAGGTTTTTAAACATATTACACCTCTACTATTCATATTTTGAGACATTTAAATTGTAAACCAGATATAATATGCATGTCAATTTCAGCCATGAAAATGTAATATTTTCATTTAATTGCTGAATCTTGACTATATATACTAAAATATTATGTGCATTATTACAATATAAAATATGTAAAATTTACATATTGTTGTTTTTTGTACAAAAAAACAGCCCTTTGCAAAATAATATGCAAGGGCTGTTTTTATCTTACTCTATTCTACGTCTTCCTCAATGTTTTCATTCTGGGCCTGAACTGTATTCTTTTTAAGAAAATCCAGTACGTTCATTCCGGTAAGTGCTTCCACGGTTTCAGGTAATTGAGCTATTATATCTGTTACATATCCTGTTACCTTGGAGGCACCTTTTCCTTGTCCCCCATTATCTACTATAACTATCTTCTCAGTCTTTGAAAGCGGACTAGCTACCGCATTTGCTATTTCAGGAAGTTTTTCTATAATCATCTGTGTAACGGCTGCATCATTGTACATTTTAAAGGCTTCAGCCTTTTTTGCCATTGCAAGAGCCTCAGCTTCACCCTTTGCTTTAATGATTTCAACTTCCGCCATACCTTCTGCTCTCTTAGCTTTAGCTTTAGCTTCACCTTCCATCTCAATGGCACGTGATCTTGCTTCAGCTGCTGCAACCTCTCTATACTTGCTGGCATCAGCTACCTTTGTAGCCTGATAGTTTTCAGCATCAGCCTGCTTCTTTACAGTAGCTTCCAGTTCCTTTTCTCTTCTCATTGCTTCCTGCTCTGCAAGTTCAATTTCCTTTTGTTTCTTAACAATTTCTACCTGCATTGCAGTTTCTGCAACTTCCTTCTTTACGATATTGGCTTTAATATCGTATGCCAGGTCAGCTTCTGCCTTAGCTGTCTGCTGATCCTTGTTATAAGACTGAACCTTCAGCTCCTTATTCTTGTTTGCCTCAGCTATCTGAGTTTCAGCCTGAATTCTGGCTGCTTCACCCTCTCTGTTAGCCTCAGCGGTTTTAACCTTCGTTTCCTTTGTTGCATTTGCTTCTGCTATCTGAGCATCTCTCTTTACTTCAGCAATTCTAGGTTTTCCGAGAGCTTCCAAATAACCGTTTTTATCTGCTATATCCTTAATAGTAAGAACCTTCAATTCAAGCCCCATGTTTTGAAGCTCTGTTGCTGCAACACCTTGAACGTGTGATGCAAAGGTTTCCCTGTCTTTGTATATTTCTTCTACAGTCATTTTTGAAACTATTTCACGGAGCTTACCTTCCAGAACCTGCTGAGTAGTTTTAGCTATTATCCCCAGCATGTAGTCAAGTCCCTTTGAAGTATTGAACTGTTCGGCAGCCGACAGGATGGACTCCTTGTCGGACTTAACTTTAACTACCGCAACTCCATCAGCTACTATGCCAACTCCCTGAGATGTCAAAGCCCCATCAATTCTGATGTCTATCTGCATGTTTTCCAGTGAAATGATGTCTGTTCTTTCAAGCATAGGAATTACAATCCCACCGCCGCCGGTTATAACTCTTCTTCCTCTGAATCCCGTTACTACCAAAGCTTTGTCCTGAGGCACCTTCTTGTACATTGAAACAAAGGTAAGAATCAATATAAATAGTACAACTATTATTACTCCCGGCACAAAATAAACTGAATCCAACATTTTAACACTCCTTTGTGATTTATATATTTCAACCTTTAATTATCCATATAAAGTTTTAATTTATTTGGATAATAAAAGCTGTTTTCTAAATTATTACTTTTGACAACTCACTAATAAAGAATGTATTATTCTCTATTTTACATATAAATACCTTTTCACCTTGTTTTACAAGTTTATTTTCAACATGTCTTGCAGGTGCGGTATACTTAATTGAATTAACAGTGTACTTGATAGTACCAAAGCCATTTTCAATAATGTCAGTTGTCACCTCTGCCTGAATTCCCAAAAGTTCTTCTCTTGAAACACCAGAAGAATTTTCACTCCTGTAAAGAGGCTTTGCAACCAAGTTGTATAGAATTGTTGAAATAATTATGCCAGAACCTAATGCTGCTATTAATACCACAATCCAATTCCAACTGAAGAATTTAGTACTGGTAATTCCTATTCCCCCAAAAACTGTCAGGAAAGAAACTGCTATCAGCGGATTGAATAACAATCCCAGCCACGAAAGAATGCTGCTTGACATATCAGTCCCTTCAACACCTTGAGACCCATCCAGCGAGTGACTTCCATCGATGCTTCCCCCATCGGCATGAACATGTCCCGGTATATGCCCGCAGTCTCCTCCATGTCCGTGCATATGGGAGCCGCCAAAGTCCCCATTTGCATGAAAGACTCCTGATATACCACTTATAATTAAAGAAATAATGGTGTAAAAAACCCCTACCAAAAAAACCGTTGTATAAAAGTGATACATAATACACCCCCCAATTATAGATTGTACTAACTAAGTATAATCTTAGATAGATTATATCCTACAAACCAATTATTCTCAATAATTGATAATAACATTGTAATAATGTAATTATTTTGTAATTGATACAATTTTACTCTATATCTGTTTTTTATATATATAAAAAAAGCACAGACTTTTAATGCCCATGCCTTAATTTTTTATATGTTTTATATATTGATTAGAAAATTCCGTGGATAAGCTTGTTTCTAATTATTTTTTCAGACTTGCTTTTATTGTTTTTGCTTAATGTTTGAGCAGCTAAATCAAAGGCATTATTAATGGTAGCCTCACTCATCTGAAACTCTTTTGACGCAAGTTCCATGACAACCTTATCATGCTTAGGACTATAATATCCGGTCTTTTTCTCAAGTTTTTTATACTGACTCTGACAAAATTCATAAATCTCCAAACACTTTCTGGAATCCAACAAAGCTACACACCCCTTTCAAAATATATATACCCTAAATATCCCTGCATAAACATTGTACTGATAATTAATTAAAAAAGTATGATGATAAAGTTAAATTTTCATAACATTTATCCTGCCTGATTTTTCATGGAATCATTTTGATTATTTTTACACATATTTATATAGAAGGCTTTATTAGCAAACAAACGAAAGGATTTGATACTATGCAGAATAGAAAACAACAAGACAGTATCTCCGTTGATAACATAAGTCAGGAAAATGAAATAAGGAAAGCAACAAATAAAGGTACTGGAAATGCAGGAAAAGACCCATTCTGCGTATACAACCACGAGAGACATGCAGTAGGTTCAAAAATAACTACTGAAAACGGTTTGAAGTCAGTTTGTACGGAAGAAGGCTCTTGGAAAACAAACAAATAATATACATGTGCATGAACTTGTACCAAGGTTTTATTAACTACTATGCTACAAGTTCATGCTTACAACACTTTACCTATTGCCTTTCCACTGGCAAGCTTCCTCAATAATACGTGCTATTTTTTCAAGTTCCTCGGCGTCCGTATTGTCAAACCTGCCTATTTGTGGACTGTCAATATCCAGAACACCCATTGCCACGCCTTCATGGCGAAGGGGTATTACCAGCTCTGATTTAGACGCACTGTCACAAGCAATATGTCCCGGAAAATTGTGAACATCCATAACCAATTGAGTTGCATTTTCCTTTACTGCCGTACCGCAAACACCTCTTCCTACAGGAATGCGCACACATGCTACCTTTCCCTGAAACGGGCCAAGTACAAGCTCTTCATTATCCATAAGGTAAAACCCGGCCCAGTTAATTCCACTAAGTGCTTCATTTATTAATGCTGAAGCATTTGCCAGGTTTGCTGTAGTATTTGTTTCTCCCTCAAGAAGTGCTTTCATTTGTGAAGCTAATAGTTTATACATTTCTTTCTTGTCAGCAGGATAAGCATTGTTAAAGTTGTTATGCATAAAGGCTCCTTTTATTTTTGGAAAGTTACTACTATTTCAAAAGTTCGTTTATTTGCTCTGTCACATTATTCCCCATCTTACCGCAGTGATAACAGATTATTTCATGAATATTGCATGCTCTGAACTTTCCCATTGACTCTACAGCTTCATTCATATTATACGTAAAATGGGGGTTAGGCCCTGTAAGTCTCAGTTCACCTTCTGAATTGATTTCAAAGTTCATACTGTCTCCTGCTACCAGCGTTTTGTACCTGTTCAGGTAAACACATATGTGTCCTTTTGTGTGACCAGGTGTATGTATTATTGTCATACCTCCACAGTAAGGAAGCTGCTGGTTATCCGACAGCGTTTCAGTCACAACGGGTTTATTGGAGGAAAACAAGCTTTGATATTGCTGGCGTTTTTCTGCTGACAGAGCCTCCATCTGTTTTTTCAGTTCATCCAACTTATCCTTTGTAAACTTCAAGGGCATTAAGTCCCCCTGAATATAAGGCTTTTCAGTTTCGTGAGACAAAACTTCCACCTTTTTACCGCTAACGGCCTCAACTTTTTTAATTATTTCTGTTAGACCGCCGACGTGGTCCATGTCGTGGTGTGTAATTATAATCTTTGTCAGTTTTTGAGGTGACACCCCTTCTTTTTCAATAAGGTCTAAAATGGTGGTTCCCTGTCCGGGCAAACCCGTGTCTATTAATACAAGCTCCTTTTCATCCCATATGATTACGGGATACATTATTCCTTCTACATTTGGAACATTTGACTTCAACTCCAACATGGCCAGTCCTTCTGATATTTTCATCCTATTTTCCCCCATTATATTTGTTTAAGAACTCAATTGTGTCATCACACCATTTCAATGATGCCTCCAGTGAGGTAATCCCGTATCGAAGAGTTACAATCCAGTATGGATACTGGGGTTTTTTCATTGCCTCGTCATTATTTATATATTGGTCGTATATATTGTTTAAGCGGTCAAACTTTAGCTGATTCCTTGCTTTGGTTGCTTCCAACATCGAAATAATATCTTTCCCCTGCATTTGGTTTCCAAAGGACAATTTAAGTAATAATTCCGATCTCTCAGGTTGATACTCTACCGGCCCTACAAGCCATTCTTCAAGCTCTATACGTCCTTTTTCCGTTATAACGTACGACTTCTTCCTTGTACCTTCCTCCAAATCACTTCTGCATATTAAACCATTGGACTCCAACTGGGCAAGTACAGGGTATAAGTGTCCAAAATTCTCGTTCCAGAAAAAAGATATAGCCTTATCGCAAAACATCTTTATATCATAGCCTGACATGGGGCCTAATAGACTTATTACTCCCAATACAGCATATTTGGTCTTACTGTTTTTCATTTTAACCTCCTAAAATATATCAGAGTGATACATTGGATTATATCACTCTGATATATTTTGTCAAGAAAAAAAGAGAGCTTTTATAGTTTTTAAAAGACCCTCTTCATTATATTTATATCCTTTAGTTTAATATCTTATTGCTGTGGCTTATTAACAGCATGTGAATCAATATATTCAAGAGCATTAAATATCTCTTCTGCAGCCTCTGCACGTGTTATTTCCGCTTTTGGCTTAAACTGTCCTTTACTGTCTAAACTGACAACCTTATATAAAATTGCTCTTTGTATCTGACCTTCAAATTCAGGTGTGATGTCTTTATTATCGGCAATCTCCCTGTATGCAATTTTAACAGTAGGAAGGTAATAGTGATTCTCCATAGTCTGAATCAACCAGTGAGTAAACTCTTCCCTTGTCCATTTTTTAGTCGGCTCAAGGTCACCGGGCAACTGCATGCTATTTACTGCTGCAATAATTAATCCTTTGGCGTACCATGCATTATTGTCCGCCTTTATAAAATAGTCGGTGGCCTTGGGCTCCTTTGCAAATTTTACAAAATTCAGGTTCAGGTTAAATGCATTTACTATGAGTTGTACTCCTTGAACCGCAGTAACCTGAGTATTGGGAGAGAAATTTCCTTTGCCTGTACCGGTTACAATTCCTTTATCCTTTAACGCTAGTATTTTCTCCTTTGCCTCTACTTCCTTTAAATCATTAAACCCGCTCACAGCGGCAATACTTGATACAGTCATTGACAGAAGCATAGCGGCGGTTACTGATACACAAATTAATTTTGATTTAAATCCCATGTTTTCTCACTCCATATTTTAGTAATTGTAAACTGCTTTAGTTTATTTGACTCCAAGGAATGAA
Organism: Ruminiclostridium papyrosolvens DSM 2782; assembly: GCF_029318685.1. Lineage (NCBI taxonomy): Bacteria > Bacillati > Bacillota > Clostridia > Eubacteriales > Oscillospiraceae > Ruminiclostridium > Ruminiclostridium papyrosolvens. The sequence goes on along the minus strand of NZ_CP119677.1, from coordinate 1,411,866 downwards.
AAAAGTTCCATAATATTTTTAATACAATTATACTATTTTATGGGACTTACAATCTCTATTTCTTTTCCGATATTGGTATACATGCTATTGACGGTCATATTAATATCTGCTTTAGTACCATCCTTAACCATTGAGCCATAGATAACAATGGACTGCTTTACCAGCTGTCCTTGAGAATTTACATATATATACATTTTTGTATCAAGGCCATTATTGTATATATCTTCAAGTCCTAAGCCATATTCCAGCATATTTGCTGACGTCAGCCCCTGCAGTAATTCCATGTTCAGCCTAACCTGATATTTTGATACTTCTTCTCCATTTAGTAATGTTTTTCCTTCATCAGTTATGTTCATTTTTCCATAAACGTCCAACACTCTAAGGCTTTCATTTCTATCAGCTTCAATATCAGTATACAGGATACCTTCATCTTCTGCCTGACTTCTGGTGTAAGTTTCCCATGAACCCGTATCCGGATTTTTTACGTATATCTTGTCTCCGATATTTATGGTTTGATAATCCATTAAATCTTCCTGTTCCCCGTCAATTGAAATTGTAATCTTGGAGTTTGATGTTGAATTATTACCGTTTACAGCGCCTTTTATTGACATCGTCATTCCAATATTCATATTAGAGCTATACTCTTTTGCATTGATTATCATGTTGTTTTCATACTCACCCTTATAATCCAGCATACTCTTTATTGCATTGTACAACTGTGGATTTTTAGGAATAGTACTATCCTTAATTTTCAGAAGGTTGATTTTATCATTCCAATCCATTGTAAAACCAAGCGCCTCAACTACTGCCTTCGCAGGAACAAGAACTGCTCCGTCTATTTGCTCATGTACATCATTTAGAGTAATCATTTTGTCCTGAGCTGTCAGACTCTTAATGGTTACTGTCCCTGCCTGATTGTCAAAATCAACCTTTGCCCCTGTTTTTGAAAAAACCTCTGCCGGAAGCATTATGTCATTATCAATAACTTTAGCCGGTGTTTTAAGTTTAATCAGGTCATTATTGTAAGTAACAACCACTTTCTTTAGTGTTGCTGCATTTTGCTCAATACTAGTTTTTGAATTCAAAAACTTGTATAAAATAACAGCTATCTGTTCTTTTGTCGCTTTTCCTGTGGGAGAAAATGAATCAGCACTTACTCCGCTCATAATATTATTTGAAACTGCAAACTTGATTGACGGTTTTGCCCAATCAGACATTTTTCCTGAATCCTTGAATTTTAAAAGATCATCCAAGCCGAGCTCAGCTACAATAGCTTCCTTTGATACTGAAAGATAGTTTAAAAGCATTGTTGTAATCTGTTCTCTTGTAGTAAGGCTGCCAATGCCGAACTTACCGTTTCCCGTACCACTTGTAATACCCGCCCTGTTGGCAGCTTCAACATACTTGAAAGCCCAATGACTTGCAGGTACATCGGAAAAAGTAGCTGCAGAAGGGAGATTGGAAGTATCAATGTTTAAAGCCTTTACCAGCAGAGTTACAAGTTCAGCTCTTGTTATGCTTTGACGCGGATAAAAGTTTCCTTGCTTATCACCGCTAATGATACTATTGTTTGCCATCCATCGAATGGCTTCTTTGGCATACGTTGAACTTTTGCTCAAATCACTTACTCCAGCCGCCTGAACAGAAGCTGAGCCCAAAACCATATTCCCTGCAATCAAAACCGCAGTTACTGTTTTAAGTAAATTACCTGTCATTCTTTTTTGCATATGTCACCTCTAAATATAAATTAACCCTCGAAATAATAATATCAACTTTATGTATACTTGACTAATGAAATTAAATCCAAAGCAAGCCTATAAGTTAATTTTATCTTATTACCTTTATGAATTCAATTTAAACCTTATCCTTTAAAAAACTTGAAAACTATATAATTTATAGCGTGGTAACATAAAACAAATTATCGAATATTATGTAAATATAATATTATAGGAGGAGGATTTATGTATAATATCAGATATCCTTTCGTAAGCCAGCAGCCAGAAATAATGCAGGAACAACCATATTATTCTGTACAATCTCAGTATGATACTTACCAGTATACAGATGACTACACCGGCAGACGCCCCGGTGATCCACCGCCGGCTTTAAGCAATAATCCTGTCACTACAAATATAGTACTATTTAAACAGCTAACAGGCTACCCAAATTATGGGAATCCAAGCAGAAATGCTGATATACTTTATACGGGTAATCAGGGAACATGGACTTTTGATTCTCCTGCTTTTTTAGTTGTACCGGGAAACCAGAGAGCACAAATTATTATAAGGTCGGTTCTTGATGACCATTCAAATGTGCCTGTTAACCGCTATTCTGCCAGAATTACAATAAACGGTACTGTTGTTCATAACGGCCCTGTGCCTTTGCAGCATGGAGTACCTGCCGGAAGAATGTTTGACAACTGGAGAGAACTAACCTTTAATGTACCTAATTTTAGAAGAAACAACAGAGTTACAATAGTAAATACTTCAACTGCCGGTCAAAACGATTGGATAGGCTTTGACTGGATGGAACTAAGACTTAACCCAAGATAATACTATTTTTATTATAAATAAAAACAAGGTATGAACACCTGTAATGAACTGCACCCCAAATGTTAGACGAAATAAACTTACATTTGGAGGTGTAGTTTTTTATGACAAAATTTACTCACGAACAACGAATGAAAGCAGTTTTAGAGGTTGTTGAAAACCATATGTCCTGTAATTCTATTGGGAAACAACTAGGATGTGGAGAAACACTAGTTCGACGTTGGGTTAAGAGTTATGAACAGTTTGGGGTAGAAGGAATAATTTTAAAACATGGAACATACTCTGGAGAATTCAAACAACATGTCGTAGAATATATGCATGAGAAGAATTTATCACTTTTTGTAACAGCTGCCCTGTTTGGAATACCTAACGGCACTACTGTTGCTAACTGGGAGCGCTTATATTATGAGGAGGGACCACAGGCTCTCTATAGAAATAATCGTGGTCGAAAGAAAAATATGCAATCTGATAGGAAAATAAAAGAAAACTCAACAGGTAAAATACAGTCTGCCAATCAAGTAGAAGAAGACCTAATATCAGAAGTTCAAAGACTTCGTATGGAGAATGAATATCTAAAAAAATTGAATGCCTTAGTTCAGGAAAGAATTGTCCGAGAGAATGGGAAAAAGTAATTACCATCAGCGAATTAAGGCATAAATTTAAACTGATGGATCTACTCCAGATTGCAGGTCTTCCTAGAAGTACATATTACTATTATTTAAAACAGATGAGTAAGCCTGATAAATATATAGAAGTTAAAGAAGTAATTAAGGAAATATATCACGCAAATAAGGGTAGATATGGTTATCGCAGAATCACTATGGAACTGCGCAATAGAGGGTATGGCATCAACCATAAGACCGTCTTAAAGCTAATGAAAGAGTGCAATATTAAGTGCCAGGTAAGGATACGTAAATACCGTTCTTATAAAGGAGAAGTAGGCAAGGTGGCAGAAAATGTTCTGAAACGTGATTTTAAAGCAGATAAGCCTAATCAGAAATGGGTTACTGATGTTACTGAATTTTCACTTTTCGGGACAAAGTTATACCTTTCGCCAATACTTGATCTATTCAATGGTGAAATTGTGAGTTACAACGTATCGGAGAGACCAACGTTCCACCAAATTATGGATATGCTTGATAAAGCATTTAAAAAGATACCTGATAATACAAGGTTAATTTTCCATTCAGATCAGGGATGGCAGTATCAAATGAAACAATATCAACACCGACTTCAACAGAAAGGCATTATCCAGAGTATGTCACGCAAAGGAAATTGTTTAGATAATTCTGTAATGGAGAATTTCTTTGGCCTACTAAAATCAGAATTGCTCTATTTGCAAGAGTTCAATTCAATAGAGCATTTTCACAGGGAACTAGATGATTACATAGACTATTACAATAACAAAAGAATTAAGTGCAAACTAAAAGGACTGAGTCCAGTACAATACCGAATCCAGTCCCTAGAAGTTGCTTGAATAAACTGTCTAATATTTGGGGTTCACTACATAAATCGTATTCACACCTTGTTTTTTTATATAGCTCAATTATTTTGCACGGGTTCTGATTTCTTCAACTATTTTGTCAACAAACTGTTCTGCTGACATTGCTCCCAGATCGCCTTCTTTTCTGGAACGTACCGAAACAGCATTGCTTTCCATTTCCTTGTCACCTATTACAAGCATGTAAGGTATTTTCTCCATTTGGGCTTCTCTAATCTTGTAGCCAATCTTCTCATTTCTAGTGTCAACTTCAACCTTTACTCCCTTGTCTCTGAGCATTTGTGCAACCTTCTGCGCAAAATCATGATGCTTGTCAACCAAAGGAAGAATCTTTGCCTGAACAGGACATAGCCAGGTAGGGAACGCTCCTGCGTATTTTTCAATAAGCATTGCAAGTGTTCTTTCATAACAGCCTATTGATGTTCTGTGAATTATATATGGATGCTTCTTTTCATTGTTTTTATCAACGTAAACCATGCTAAGTCTCTCTGCAAGAGCAAAGTCAACCTGCACTGTAATAATGGTATCTTCCTTTCCGTGAACATTCTTGCACTGGATGTCAAGCTTTGGTCCGTAGAAAGCTGCTTCACCTTCTGCTTCTTTGTAATCAAGCTTCAAGTGATCCAGAATAGTTCTCATCTGTCCCTGAACATTTTCCCAGTCTTCTTCGTTTCCGATATATTTTTCCTTGTTCTTAGGGTCCCATTTTGAGAATCTGTAGGTTACATCCTCCTCTATTCCCAAAGTCTCCATCATAAATTTAATCAGGTCAACAACTCCCTTGAACTCGTCTTCTAACTGTTCAGGAGTACAAACCAAGTGTCCCTCTGAAATTGTAAACTGACGAACACGTATAAGACCGTGCATTTCCCCTGATGCCTCGTTTCTGAACAGGGTGGAAGTTTCGCCGTATCTTATAGGCAAATCACGGTAGCTGTGCAGCTTTGTGTTATATATCATAAACTGGAAGGGACAGGTCATAGGCCTTAATGCCATTACTTCCTCGTCCTTTTCCTCATCTCCCAGCAGGAACATTCCGTCCTTATAGTGCTGCCAGTGTCCTGATAGCTTATATAAGTCACTCTTTGCCATAAATGGAGTCTTTGTCAGCACATAGCCTCTTCTCTCTTCTTCGTCCTCAACAAACCTTTGCAGAGTCTGAACAATTCTGGCTCCTTTTGGCATTAGTAAAGGTAGCCCCTGTCCTATTTCTTCAACTGTAGTGAATAGTTCAAGTTCTCTTCCCAGTTTGTTATGGTCTCTTTTCTTTGCCTCTTCAAGTTTTGTTACATATTCTTCCAGTTCACTCTTTTTAGGGAAGGCTGTACCATAAATTCTCTGGAGCATCTTGTTTTTTTCATTGCCTCTCCAGTAAGCACCTGCAGCACTCATAAGCTTTACAGCCTTGAGCTTTCCTGTTGACAGAAGATGGGGGCCGGCACAAAGGTCAACAAAGTCACCCTGTTTGTAAAAAGATATTTCCTCGCCTTCGGGTAAATCCTTTATTAGCTCAACCTTGTAGGGTTCGCCCTTGTCTTCCATAAATTTGATTGCCTCTTCTCTTGGCAATGTAAATCGTTCAAGAGAAATATCTTCTTTAATGATTTTCTCCATTTCCTTTTCAATCTTTGCCAAATCCTCCGGTGCAAAGTTCTTTTCAGTATCAAAGTCATAATAGAAGCCGTTTTCTATAGCCGGACCTATTGCAAGCTTGATATTTGGGAATAACCTTTTTACAGCTTGTGCAAGAACATGTGATGCAGTGTGTCTGTACGCAAGTCTTCCTCCTTCATCAGCAAATGTCAAAAGGCTCAATGCACAGTCGTTCTCCAACTTGAAATCCAGTTCCTTAACCCTTCCGTCAACTTCTCCTGCAAGAGCTGCTCTTGCAAGCCCTGCACTGATGCTTTCAGCAACTTCTTTGATTGTTATACCGCTCTGATATTCCTTACTGCTTCCGTCCTTTAATGTAACCTTAATCATTTTTTTGCCTCCGTTTATTATTAACTGCTTATTTCAGCTTATTTTTTATTTCATCCAATATTTTTTCTGCAAACTGTTCAGGTGAAATAGCGCCTAAGTCACCGTCTCTCCTTGACCTTACCGAAACCAGCCTGCCCTCTAATTCCTTGTCTCCGATTACGAGCATATATGGGGTCTTATCCATCTGAGCCTCACGAATCTTATAACCTATCTTTTCGTTTCTGCTGTCTACCTCAACCCTGACATTTTCAGCTTCCAGAAGCTTTTTAACCTCAAAAGCATAATCGTGATGTTTGTCAACCAAAGGCAGTATTTTAACCTGAACGGGACTCAGCCATGCCGGAAACGCACCTGCAAAATGCTCTGTTAAAATGGCTATAAATCTTTCTATGCTTCCGAAAACAACTCTGTGAATCATAACAGGCCTGTGCTTTTCACCGTCCGGGCCAATATAACTTAAGTCAAATCTTTCCGGAAGGTTCATATCCAGCTGAATAGTTCCGCATTGCCATGTACGGCCTATGGAATCCTCCAGATGAAAATCTATCTTAGGCCCGTAGAAAGCTCCGTCGCCTTCATTCACAGTGTACTTAATACCTTTTAAATCCAATGCTTTTCTAAGTCCCTGTGTAGATAATTCCCACATTTCATCAGAACCAATTGAATTTTCCGGTCTTGTGGATAATTCTACATTATATTTGAAACCAAAAACTTTGTAAAAGTCATCAATTAAATTTATAACACCAACAATTTCATCAGTTATCTGTTCAGGTGTCATAAAAATGTGTGCATCATCCTGTGTAAAGCACCTTACTCTCATCAATCCGTGTAGTGCCCCTGAAAGCTCATGCCTGTGTACCAACCCCAACTCACCCATTCTTTGGGGTAAATCCCTGTAGGAATGAAGTTTACGTTTAAATACAAGAATTCCTCCGGGACAGTTCATGGGTTTTATGGCATACTCCTGTTCATCAATATCAACTGTATACATATTCTCTTTATAAGTATCCCAGTGTCCTGATCTCAACCAGAGTTCCTTGTTCAGTATAACAGGTGTTTTAATCTCCTGATAGCCGGCTTTTTTGTGCTCGGAACGCCAGAAATCTTCAAGAAGATTGCGAAGCACCATACCTTTTGGCATAAAGAACGGGAAGCCGGGGCCTTCGTCCAGTATATCAAATAAATCCAGCTCCCTTCCCAGCTTTCTGTGGTCACGCTTTTTTGCCTCTTCCATTCTGAAAAGGTATTCATCAAGCTGACTTTTCTTTGGGAAGGCTGTGCCATATATTCTCTGGAGCATTTTATTCTTCTCATTGCCTCTCCAATAAGCACCCGCAACAGAAAGTAATTTTATGGCCTTTAATTTTACTGTCCCGGATAAATGAGGCCCTGCACAAAGGTCTGTAAAGTCGCCTTGTTTATAAAAGGATATTTCTTCGCCTTCCGGAAGATCCTTTATAAGCTCTACCTTATAGGATTCTGCCTTTTCTTCCATGAACTTTATTGCCTCGTTTCTTGGAAGAGAGAATCGCTCCAGCTTTAAATCCTCTTTTATTATTTTCTCCATTTCCTTTTCAATACTCTCAAGTTCATCTATGGAAAATGGTTTTTCTCTCTCAAAATCATAATAATATCCTGAATCTATTGCCGGTCCTATTGCCAGCTTTACATCAGGGTATAGTCTTTTCACAGCCTGAGCCAACACATGGGAGGCGGTGTGTCTGTAAACAAGCCTTCCTCCTTCATCATCAAAGGTTAAAAGATTTAACCTGCAATTGCTTTCCAGTTTAGAATCAAGTTCCGTTACTCTGCCGTCAACTTCTCCGGCTAATGCTGCTCTGGCCAGTCCTGCACTTATGCTCTCTGCAACTTCACGGACTGTGACGCCCTCCTGATATTTTTTTATAATACCGTCTTTTAATGTTATCTTTATCATGAACAAAAACCTCCTTCTGGCAATAGTTTTAGACATAAAAAACTCCCGTCCTCATATAAGGACGAGAGTTATCTCGCGGTTCCACCCTACTTTTTTACTCAGTGCGTAAATTTACGCTGATTATAACGTTATCACCGATACAGCTCGGAGGTGGTCTTCGGTAAAGTGCAGGTTTGGATACTTTCAGCTAATAATATCCAATCTCTGAAACCCCAGCTTTTACTTACTCTTCTCGTCAACGCCTTTGTCGATATTAAAATATCTATTTATTTATTATATTCCTTACTGTTTTTATATGTCAATACTTCATAAAATGTTTGAATTTAATATTAAATTTACTATTATATGTAAATAATATAACTATTAGTATCATTAATACATAATATAAAGCAGGAGGGCAAGATTGAGAAACAAGAGGGTTATACGTTATAAGAGAGACAGAAGAAAGAGATATTTAAAACTATTACTTTTAGGTTTCGTACTGCCGGCATTGTCAGGACTACTAGTTTATATATCCTTTTTAGTGTTTATTATGCCGTTATATGTCAAGTAATTGTTAATATTGCATATCATTTTGGTTCTTTATTGTAAGAAAATCGTATATTAATACTATTTGAAATAGCTAAGTATAATAATATAATAAGTGCATGGATTAAATTATATTTTCCTCCTTTAAATTATTTTGAACCGGCTGAAAATGGCCGGTTTCTTGTTTTGTGTTTCTATAATAATCAATCAATGCATATGTAATTTTTTATTCTGTCAAAGGTCTTTTGCTTAATTCCCGTTATTTTCATAATATCAGTCAGCTTTGCAAAACTACCCTTTTGCTCTCTGTATTCTATGATAGCTTTTGCAGTTGACGGGCCTACATTGGGAAGCCCTTCAAGCTCTGCCTGAGATGCTTTGTTGATATTCAGTAGTTTATTTTTTGAGCCATCGGAAGAATTGCTCTCTTTCTCTCCCATATCAGCTCCCAAGCTGTCATTTATAATATCAACACCGCTGTTGTTTGAAGTACTCCCATCGGCAGTTTTTACTGCTTGAGGCTGATTCCCTGTTTTACCTGTACTTGCTGCTTTTTCAGTTCCCTTAGCTTTAACTCTTAACATAGTATTTTCATTTAAAGGGTATGCAAGATTTATATTATCAAGATCAGCTTGTTTTGTAGCACCACCGGCGTTTTTTATGGCATCTTCAATGATTTGCCCCTTCTTTATTGTTACAACTCCCGGTTTGTTTACACAACCTGTAACATAAACTTTTATATCGGGGACTTTTTCTTCCTCTGCCTGTTCTTTAGAAGGCTCTGCCTCCTTTGATACCATTGAGGTATTTTTTTCTTCAAGAATTGGTATTTCAAGGGGATGATAAACCTGCTTTAGTATAAAACCTAAAACGCCCGCACCTAATACCAGAACTGCAATAATACACACTACATGAATTTTACTTAAAAATATCTTTTTGCCTAAAACAGATATTTCCATAGAGTACCTCCAATTATGTTAAGTTTTAAAAAAATAAAATGTTTTTGGAATAAATAAGAAAAAACCGTGTAAATTTATAAATTTATTTCCACATCTGCCAACCAATAATACTTTGAAAATTTATCTTTATAATCTATACTGTGAAAAGAAATAAGAAAAAACAGAAATGATTCATAGATATTATATTATATATTTTAACATTTTACCATATTATTTAAATAAATCTTATAAAAAAGTTTAAAAAAGTGAATTCTTGCTTTATACTTATAATATATCTACTTATTCACAGGAGGAGTTATGAAGAAAGTACTGGCAACACTAATCGTATCATTTATTTTACTATTTCAAGTCACACCTGCATTTTGTGCAAATCTCGACATTGATGCTGCCTCATACATATTAATGGATGCAAAAACAGGAAGTGTTTTGTACGAATATAAGCCGGATCTGAAATGGCGTCCTGCCAGCACTACCAAAATAGCAACTGCTTTAGTAGCTCTTAAGGAAGGTAAACTGGACCAGATGATGACTGCCAGTAATGAGGCGGTTAGCGATATAGGCGTAGGCGGTATGAATATCGGTATCATGCCCGGAGAACAGATGTCTTTAAATAATCTGCTTCACGCTCTTTTGATAGTTTCGGCAAATGAGACTGCCAACATAATCTCCGAGAACCTTTTTAATGATAAAACTAAGTTTTTAGCTGAAATGAATAAGTTTGCTGCAGATGCAGGAGCAAAAAATACAACTTTTACAAATCCCTGCGGAATTGATGAATATGAAAAGGACGCAGACCACTTTTCCTCTGCAAGAGATTTGGCACTTATTGCAAAAGAGTGTTTAAAATACCCTTTATTTCGTGAAATCATAGGCCAAAAGCAGCTTAGCACGCTGCCTGCCACAAATAAGCATAAAACATGGAATATTCTTAACAACACTAATAAACTACTGGGAAAATCCTTTAAGTATGGACCTGAAACAGGTGACGACAGAAACCAGTATACTATTACAGGCCTAAAAACTGGCTCCACCTCAAGAGCAGGTGCAAATTTTATTTCCAGTGCGGTAAATAAGGATGGCCTTGAATTGATTTCCGTTGTACTTGGTGTAAATAATAAACCCAACAGAAGTGTATTTGATTTTACAAAAACCCTTTTAAAGGCAGGCTACGAAAACTATTCAAGACAGATGATTATTGACCGTTCCACAAAGATTCAGGAAATCACCGTAAAGGATGCCGCTGACGGAGACAAGGTTGATCTTATAACCAACGGAGTAATTGAGGCACTTTTACCTAATGATAAAACCCAATGGCAGCTTGATAAAAAAATTAATATCAGGCAGGATGTAAAAGCTCCTGTTAAAAAAGGGACAGTGCTTGGGAGTATTGAGTATACAAGGGAAGGCGTATCCCTGGGAAAAGTAGATATCGTTTCATCAAGAACCGTTGAACAAACACTAAAATCCAAATCAAAGGACTATGTAAAGGGCATAACAAGCACCAGCCTCTTTAAATACATTGTAATCGGAGTTATTTTAGTAATTTGCTTTTTTATTTTAAGATTTATATTAAGAAAAATATCCAGAAAGAGAAAATATAAATTAAGAAACTTCAATTAATAATATGACTTTTTATGTTTTTATTTGCCTCATATATTGATTTAATTTAAATATACTTATATTATAGTATATGTTTGTATGCAGTGGTAACTGAAAAATACTATTGGCTTTTTTAAAAGGAGTGTAGTCAATGAGAACCGAACCGATTTACCAGACTAGGAAAATCACTGATCTCAAAGATCTCATGGTTCAAAGTGCAAAATTATTCGGAGATAGAAATGCATTTTACATTAAGGATAAAAATGACGAGTACTACGGAAAGACATATACTGAACTCAAAAGCGATATAGACGCTTTTGGTACGGCATTGATAAGTTTAGGCTTAAAAGACAAAAAGATTGCTATTTTGTCCCAGAACAGCGCACAATGGTGTACCTCTTACCTGACAATAACAGGGGGAGTGGGTGTTGTAGTCCCTTTAGATAAGGAGCTTCCTTTTAATGAGGTTGAAAATCTTATTTCACGAGCTGGTGTCAGTGCAATTGTTTTTTCATCAAAATACCGCAGTGATATGTTGAAATTATCCCAGAATTCAGGGGTTGAATATTACATAGACATTGATCAAACAGAAGAGGTAGCAGATGGATTTTTATCCTATTCATGTTTGATTGAAAAGGGCAAAGAGTTAATGAAAAAAGGCAACAGAAGTTATGTGGATGCAAAGATAGACCCGGATGCCATGTGTGCCCTTATTTTTACGTCAGGGACAACAGATTTGGCTAAAGGGGTTATGCTGTCAAGCAAGAACCTTGCCTCCAACGTAAGAGCTGTTGTATCAATGCTCTACATTGACGAGAACGATAGTGTTCTTTCTATTTTGCCGCTTCACCACACCTATGAATGTACCGCAGGTTTTTTGGTAATGATGTACAGCGGATGTTGTATGTCATTTAATGAGGGGCTAAAGCATATAGTTAAGAACTTGCAGGAGACAAAACCTACAATCCTTATGTTGGTTCCTCTGATTCTTGAAAACATGCATAAGAAGATAGCAAAGCAGGCATCCAAAACACGGATGGGTAAAGTCAAATTTAATACTGCAATTGAAATAAGCAATTTTTTATATAATTTCTTAAAAATAGATATACGCAAAAAATTATTCAAGCAGGTTCTCAACACCTTTGGAGGCAGAGTAAGACTGGTTATTTCCGGTGCTGCTGCGGTAAATCCGGATGTTTCAAATGATTTATGTGCTATGGGTATAAGAATTGTCCAAGGATATGGACTTACTGAGTTTTCACCTATAGTCGCAGTAAACAACGACCGGGGTTTCAGACATGATTCCGCCGGAAAGCCACTTGCAGGTGTAGATGTTCAGCTAGAGAATATCGGTGAGGATGGTATTGGAGAATTTGTTATATCAGGCGATTGCGTAATGATGGGTTATTTCGAAAATCCGTCAGCAACACGAAATGTATTAAAAAACGGACGACTATATACCGGTGACTTAGGATATATTGATGATGAAGGCTATCTTTATATTACAGGAAGAAAGAAAAACGTCATTGTTACAAAGAACGGTAAAAACATCTTCCCTGAAGAAGTTGAAGCATATCTTTCAAAGAGCAGGTTTGTAAAGGAGAGTCTTGTTTGGGGCAGATTTGATGAAGAAACCGGCGAAACTGAAGTTAATGCACAGATTTTACCTGACGTTGATGAGATAAAGGCTAAGCTTAATCTTAATATTGTTTCAACTGATGAAATACACAAGGTTATTCATGGGGAAATAAAGGAGATAAACAAGCTAATGCCGCTTTATAAGCGAATAAAGGACTTTACTATTCGTGAAGAAGAGTTTGTAAAAACTACAACTAAAAAAATAAAGAGATATGTTGAAAATGTTGGTTAAGTACATAAATATATAAACAAAAAGCCGGATTAATAGATTTTATAAAAATCTATTAATCCGGCTTTTTTAGGTTTTCAATAACTTCTTCCCAAATTTCCTTTTCACTCATAAAAGCATCTGCAATCTTATCTTCTATACTATCTAGTTCTGCAAAGTTATTTCTCAGACAATGTTTAAGATATACACCCTGAATATTTTTCCATGTGGTACAGTTCTCCTCCCATGCGCTATTTAACTCATCGGTTATGTGTTCATCCAATAGTCCTTTATCCTTGAGTGCACAGAGTAACAGCTTGTTCCCTTTTAGCCTGTTTGATATCTTAGTAAACTCATTACTGTAAAAATAAATTTTTGAGGAGTCTTCCAGAATAAGTTTTTTATCTACTACTTCCCTATTATCAAAAAGCATATCTAAATTATAAATAAGCTGTTCCGTACATTTTATGAACTGCTTGATATCTATTTCAAATGGCGGTATAAAGTCATTTTTAAAGGAAAGAATTCTATAATCTCCTTTAAAACGTTTGCGTGGTGAATTATAGGCCTGAATTACTTCGCTGGTGGGAATCTCTCTTATTTCATAAGACAAGTTTACATCATCTTCGTATGCATAAAAGACATCTTTTTCTTCGTCAAAACCAGTAACAAAAGCTAAATGAGATGTATGTATTTTATTAAAATAATACCCTGCACTATTCCAGTAATATAAATCAACGTTTAATGTTGCATATAAGTTATTCATAAGAATATCTTTAAATTCCTGCAAAAAGTTATTCTTATCTTTAAAATAAAATGTTTCATAATTGAAAATATTATCTCCGAAAAAGTTGTAGTACTCTTTAGTATAGTCCAAATGGAAAATTTCATCAGGATAGTAGGTATACTCATAATAATTCAAATATGCAAGGGGATCATAGCTGGAATCAACTTTTGTTAGTATAGAAAGAAACATATTTACAATGCAGTTTCCCCAGAATTTATTGTATGGCTTTAAATCCTTAATGTATCGCATTAACATCACCATTTCATCTATTAATTTTTCTTATAATTTGATTATAATCGCTTTTATTTTACATTACAATACAAAATAGGCTGTTAATGTATTTAATGTAAAAAAATATCCAAAGGCTGAGTTCACCCTTGGACATTTATTTGTATTATAATAATTTCCTATTTAATTATTAAGACCACAGTTCTTTTCTTAATGCTGCAATATCCTCATTTTCAAGATATTCATCATATGTCATTTGTCTGTCTATAATTCCTTTTGGAGTAATCTCAACTATTCTGTTGGCTATTGTCTGAACAAATTCATGGTCATGAGAAGTAAAGAGAATTGTTCCCTTATAATTAATCAGACCGTTATTCAGCGCAGTAATAGATTCCAAATCCAGATGGTTGGTAGGCTCATCCAGAACAAGTACATTTGCACCTGAGAGCATCATCTTTGATAGCATACAACGAACTTTTTCTCCTCCTGATAGTACTGAAGCCTTTTTCAAAGCCTCTTCCCCTGAGAACAGCATTCTGCCAAGCCACCCTCTTAAGAAGGTTTCAGTCTGATCCTTTGAGTATTGTCTCAACCAATCCACCAAATTCAAGTCAACACCGTCAAAAAATTCAGAGTTGTCTGTTGGGAAATAAGCCTGTGACGTAGTTATACCCCATTTAAAATCTCCACTGTCAGGTTCCGTCTCGCCCATGAGAATTTTAAATAATGTAGTTTTTGCATTTCCGTATGTTCCGACAAATGCTATCTTATCACCCTTATTTACTATAAGGTTAAAGTCATTGAGAAGCTTTTCACCTTCAATCTCTTTTGAAAGCCCGTTAACCATAAGCAAGTCATTTCCAGCCTCTCTCTCAGGCTTGAAGTCCACGAAAGGATACTTTCTTGATGAAGGTTTTATATCTTCAAGTGTTAATTTATCCAATAACTTCTTACGTGAAGTTGCTTGTTTTGATTTTGAAGCATTTGCACTAAACCTTTGAATAAATTCCTGTAATTCCTTTATTCTTGATTCAGTCTTTTTGTTTGCATCCTTTGCCTGTTGAAGAGCCAACTGACTTGACTGATACCAGAAATCGTAGTTTCCTACATATAACTGTATTTTTCCAAAGTCAATGTCAGCAATATGCGTACAAACCTGATTCAAAAAGTGTCTGTCATGAGATACTACAATAACTATATTTTCAAAATTGGCAAGAAAGTTTTCAAGCCATGTGATTGATGCGATATCAAGATGGTTGGTAGGCTCGTCTAATAATAGTATATCAGGATTTCCAAAAAGAGCCTGAGCCAAAAGCACTCTTACCTTCTGATTACCGTCAAGATCCTTCATTAGCTTGTAGTGGTGCTCTTCCGTAATATTTAGTCCGTTTAATAGCGTTGCAGCGTCAGATTCTGCTTCCCATCCGTTAAGCTCCGCAAACTCTCCTTCTAATTCTGAAAGCCTTATTCCTTCTTCCTCAGTAAAATCGGACTTTGCGTAAAGTACTTCTTTTTCATCCATAATTTCAATGAGTCTTTTGTGGCCCATCATTACTGTTTTAATAACTTCAAATTCATCGTATGCGTAATGATCCTGTTTTAAAACAGCCATTCTCTCACCGGTAGAAATTGAAATATCACCCTTATTTGGCTCAATTTCACCGGAAAGTATCTTTAGAAAGGTTGACTTTCCTGCACCATTGGCACCTATCAATCCATAACAGTTTCCCTGTGTAAATTTTATGTTTACATTTTCAAATAAAGCACGTCCCCCATACCTTAGAGAGACACCGTTTGCACTAATCATTTTATCTCCGTTTCCAGGTCAGGATAACTAAATATCCTATCCTTTTATATTAAATATTAAATAAATTTAAATGTTTATTTTATTTGTCCAAAACAGCACAAAATAAGAAAAGCCTAATTAATGCTTTTCTCAATATATTAAAGCATAACTTATTACAATGTTCAATATCTAATACTAGTCATTTCCCCATCAGACCATAACCTTTCCAAATTGTAGAACCCTCTGTCTTCCTGATGGAAAACATGAATTACAACATCAGCATAGTCAAGTAATATCCATTTTGCAGAATCGTAACCTTCCTTGTGGTGTGCCTCCAGCCCCATTTCAGCCAGTTTGAAATCTACTTCATCAGCTATAGCCTTTATATGAGTAGAGGATGTACCACTGCATATAACAAAATAATCGGCAATAACAGTAATACTATGAATATCAATTATGCTTATATCCTTTGCCTTTTTATCTTCCATAGCCGCAACAATTCTGTCTACTAATGTTTTTGAATCCAATATTTTTGCACCTCATCTTCTGATTGTTTTATATTAAGGATTATAATCATTTCCAAGTACTATTGTAATATCATAATTAGGTTCAGCCTGTATTTCTTCTGACACCTTAGATATTTTCAACATGTTGCTTATTGCACCTGCCTTTACGCCTTTCTTCCTTACAATTATCTGAGAAGCATTTTGAATTTTGCCCGTTTCGGCACTAGCCTCAAACCCCTGTGCCACAAGCATAGATTTAACCTCTCCTGCAAGGCCTTTTTTGCCTGTACAGTTAAGAACCAGTACCGTGGTCTTTCCGCTCTTCTTTGTAGTTTCCGCCTTGTCTTTAGTAGTCTCCTCAACAGGTTTACTGTCTATTATTATTTTGCCGGGGGTTTTTGATGCAGGTGCAGGCTTAACGGGTTGCTTTTTTACTTCAACAACTTTTTTGTCAAAAACGCCTGAATCTTTATAAAAATTTGCTCCTACTATAATTGATGAAAACAGCAGCAAAAATGTTCCTACTGCGTAAAATATAAATTTAAGAAATTTATTCATTTTTTTATCTCCAAAACTAGTTTTCATAGGTTTTTTGTGTCATTAATAATATATAGTTTCTAGCTTCAATAGTAAATGGATGAATTAAACCATTTTGGCTAATAACGTATTTCAGTACATTATTAAAAGCACTTATTAAAGCAAGATTCAAATCAATGAATGCCAAACTCCGTGTTTCCTGTACATCTCCGTGGATTCTCCCAGGCTCAATGTAATCAGCCAAAAATATTATTTTATCCATAGTACTCATTCCCGCAAAGCCGGTAGTATGGTACTTAATTGCATTTAGTATGTCCGGGTCCTCCACACAGTACTTTTGTCTTGCCACTACAGCTCCTACTGCTCCATGCATGAGGAATAACTGCTTTTCCTCAAGAGGGCTGAGTTCTATATGATTTTCAATACAGTACCTCTTTGTTTCTCTATCATCAAAGTTCTTAGCACAATCATGCAAAAGGCCTGCAACTTTGGCTTTTTCTACATCCTCACCATAATGTTCAGCCAATTCAACAGCGACTTTCATAGTATTAACAGAATGAATGTACCTTCCCGGTTTCAGGGACTTTTTTAACAGTATATCCATTTCACTAAAATTCATTTTCTATCCTCTTAAATATACAATTTGTTTTCCTTTATATATCCTTCAACAGGCTCAGTTATAAAATATTTAACAGATTTACCATTTTTTAATCTATCTCTGATAAGGGTTGAAGAAATTTCAATTAAGGGTGCTTCAAACCCCGTAATTTTAGCGCCATACTCCTTCTTTAAATAAGCTAAGCGTGTCTTAAACTCTTCGTCTTGGAATCCCGGTCGCATTAATGCTATAAAATTTGTCAGTGCAAATACTTCCTCCGAACTTTTCCATTTGAGAAGGTCCATTACTACATCAGCACCAATTATATAATAAAACTCCGTGCCTTTAGGGTAAAGCTCTTGCAGCTGTTTAAGTGTATCTACCGTATATGTGTATCCCCGGCGTTCTACCTCAATAGAAACCGCTTCAAAGTTTGGATTGCTACTGACTGCACACTGTACCATTTTTAGTCTGTGATTAGGGTCAGTTACTGAAGCAAGGTCTTTGTGCGGCGGTTTTCCTGACGGTATAAATAATACTTTATCCAGTGCAAATTCTTCCCTGACCAATTCGGCAACTGCCAGATGTGCAACATGGACAGGATCGAAGGTACCACCACAAATACCTATTTTCATGTCTTTGTCCAAATCAAACTTCCTTTCATAATATATTGTTTATATTTTGCTGCAACATAATCTACATTATAGCATAAAATATTTAACTATTTATTAAGAAATGTAAAAGTTTATAAGAGAAATTCTTAAACAGGAAAAGACCCGGCATTTTTTGATTATGCCGTGTCTTTTCTCGATTAAATCACCCGTCCGCTTCTTCCTTGTGGGAATCAGTTATTGGGGCTGATTTATTTCGCTTACGAAGTGCTTCACTTATCAGATACTCTATTTGGCCATTTACTGACCTGAATTCATCATCAGCCCACTTAGATATTTCTTCCCACATTTTGGGACTGAGCCTAAGTAAAAGTGTCTTTTTTTCCGCCATAATACCATCGCCTTTTTAGTTATGCAATGTTCCGGTGTTTATAACCGGTTGCGTATTTCTCTCACCACATAGTACCACTAATAAGTTACTGACCATTGCAGCCTTTCTTTCCTCATCAAGCTCCACTATTTCATTTTCACTTAGCTTGGTAAGAGCCATTTGAACCATTCCAACAGCACCCTCAACAATTTTTTGTCTTGCTGCAATTATGGCAGCCGCCTGCTGTCTTTGAAGCATTGCTGCAGCTATTTCAGGTGCATATGCCAAATGAGAAAGTCTTGCTTCTTCAACAATTACACCTGCCTTTCCAAGTCTTTGCTGAAGTTCGTTTTTAAGTGCTTCTGCAACCTCATCGGTGCTTCCTCTCAAAGAGATTGTATGAGTATCTTCGGTATTGTCATATGGATACATTCCTGCCAAATGTCTCAAAGCAGACTCACTCTGAACATTTACATAGTCAACATAATTATCAACATCAAATATGGCCTCAACGGTATTTTCAACTCTCCATACAATTACTGCTGCTATTTCAATTGGATTACCCATTTCATCGTTGACCTTTATTTTTTCACCGTTGATATTTCTTGACCTTAATGAAATCTTTTTCTTTGAATAAAAAGGATTAGCCCAGTGCCAGCCTTCCTTCTTTATAGTTCCCGTATACTTTCCAAAAAGAATTAATACCATAGCCTGATTAGGCTGAATAGTAAAAAATCCGGGAAGAATAAATATAAATACAACACATAAAACAATTCCCAGTACAATTAAAACATTAAATTCTTTGTATACACCAATTCCAAAAATAACTGCACTTAAAATAAGTAGTAAAAATGCACCTAAAAGTATCTTTCCACCTGAAGTGGTTTTTCCCTCAATCTCTTTCACAGTCATCAGCCTCCCCGAATAAATAAAAATAAATATTAATATGATATCTAAATGATATCATATTAATATTATAATTTCAACATTTTCCATATAAAAATTATACTTCAATCATAGTCTTTAATTTATCAGCGTCAATTATTTTTACAGCTTCCTTGTGAAATTCAATGATACCCATGTCCCGCATTGCTCCCATTTCTCTTGATAAGGAAGGTCTTGATATATTGAGAAATTCTGCCATTTCATTTCTATTCACGGGAAGTCTGAAAGTATTGCTGCCTGACTTATCCATGTATTCAAGCAAAAAACAGGCAATCTTTGAGTTAATTCCTTTCATTGAAAGATATTCAACTCTTCTGTTAAGCATAATTGCCCTTGTTGAAACGCTTTTTAAAAGATTCCTTATAAGCTGTGAATGATGAGAGCAAGCATCACTGCATTGATTTATTATCATTTCGTTTTCTATAAACATTACTTGGCAATTGGTTTGTGCCTGAACGTTAGAAGGCCATTTTTCCGTACCGGAAAATGCAATAACCTCACCAAAAATACTTCCCGGCTTAATGTGATTCATCATTACACGATTCCCTGCCGCATTTTCTTTAGTTATGACTCCGTTGCCCTCAAGCAAAATCCCCAGCCCTTGATACCTGCTCCCTGCCATTACTATATAATCACCCTTGTTAAAGCTATATATCTTTGGGCTAAAGCATTCAATAATTGATATAATCTGTTTATTGTCAAAGTTCTCAAAGAGTTCGCATTTGAGAAGAACTTCTGTTATATTCTTAAATTTCTCCTGGTTTAATCTCATATTTCCTCCTTTTGTATCTCCAGATACCGAATTTAATATAATTATACCTTATAATCATTACATAATCATATAAACGATAAACAAATAAAATATATATTTAAGGAGTGTTATTATGAAGAGAAATATTATAAGAATAGATGAAGAAAAATGCAATGGATGCGGCTTATGTGTAACAGCCTGTCATGAAGGTGCGCTGGTTATAGAAAACGGCAAGGCAAAACTTATATCAGACAGCTACTGTGACGGTCTGGGAAATTGCCTACCCGAGTGTCCTACAAATGCTATAACTATCGAGGAACGTGAAGCAGATGCATACGATGAAGAACTCGTTAAGAAGAACATAGAAATGAAAGCTGCCGCATCTACTCCTCCTGTACACCATCACGTACATGGCGGCTGTCCCGGTTCAAGAGCAATGGCAATAAAGAAAACTCCCACATCGGAAGCTAAAGAGTCTGCACCTTCTGCTCCTGCGGTGTCAGAGCTTATGCAGTGGCCATGTCAAATCAAACTGGTTCCCGTTAATGCACCCTACTTTGACAACTGTGACCTGCTGATTGCAGCCGATTGTACTGCATACGCATATGCAAACATTCACAAGGATTTTATGAAAAACAGAATTACTATTATAGGATGTCCTAAGTTGGATGAAGGTGATTATTCTGAAAAGCTTACTGCAATTATTGCAAACAACAATATAAACAGTGTAAAAGTTCTCCGAATGGAAGTTCCTTGCTGTGGAGGTATTGTAAGTGCAGTTAAAACCGCCTTGATTAATTCAGGAAAAATGCTGCCATGGAGTATTGTAACAATAAGTACAGACGGAGAAATATTGCAAAGCTAATTAGTGGAATTGGTAGTTTAAATTGAATAATTTTTCCAGTATAATAGGTCTGTAGGCACTTTATGTCTGCAGGCCTTTTAAATTATATAAAGCAGGAGGGTTATTATGCTTATAGGAATAATCGGAGCTATGGAACAGGAAATAAAGCTGTTGGCAGAGAGCATGCTGATAAACGAAACAAAAACTATCGCTATGCGTGAATATTACATCGGCAAACTATTTGGTAAAGATGTTGTTCTGGTTTTTGCAAAGTGCGGCAAGGTTGCAGCAGGTTCAACCGTTACTACACTTATAGAAACCTTCAATGTTGACATTGTTCTTTTTACAGGCGTTGCCGGTGGGGCTGACAAAAACTTAAAAATAGGCGATATAGTTGTTGCGGACAAGCTGGTGCAGCACGATATGGATGCAAGTCCCTTGCCGGGATTCAGTAAATTCGAAATACCTCTTTTGGGAGTTGGAACATTTGTTGCTCCTTCTCATATGGTGTCACTGGGTAAAAAATCTGCAGAGTTTTATGTGTCCAGCTGCATGAATACAGATGTTAGCCAAAGTATTTTAAAAGAGTTTAATATCTGTACTCCTACTATTGTAACAGGCACAGTGGCAAGCGGGGACCAATTCGTTGCGGACAGCAGCAAGGTTCTAAGCCTTACACGGGAAATAGAAAATCTAAAGTGTATTGAGATGGAAGGTGCAGCCGTAGCACAGGTTTGTTATGAACATGGTATAGATTATATTATATTCCGTGTTATTTCCGACAAAGCAGACGAGCATGCAAACATAAACTTCCCCAAATTTATTGAAGAAGCCGCCTCACATTTTACACGTGGAATTGTAGAACACTTTGTTTCTGAAATAGCATAAAATAAAGCCGGGTCAAACCGGCTTTTGTTTTCTCTTTTTTCAGAAATTAATTAACGTATATAATTTACATAAGTAATTTCCTTTCTTAAAATCCCACTACAATACAACACAATACATAAGTTCTTAATTAATTATCCTTCAATATTATGTAACATTAAACACTTCATCTTAATATACTATTAATGTGAATAGAAAAAATTATTTTAAGGTGATTTAATATGCCATTATCAGACCGAGAACTGCTTGCAAGATTACTACGCTGTGAAGCCGATGGTGAAGGGTACGACGGTATGAAAGGGGTTGCCTCTGTAGTTATGAACCGGGTAAATGTTCCATATGGAGAGTTTTTCAAATTGGTTCATGGTGACATCAGAGCTGCAATATACCAACCACGACAGTTTACATGTGTAATGGAAGTCGTAAATGGCCAATACAACCCCCAAAATATATATAATATGACTCCTTTACAAATACATTATGACATTGCAGATTGGGCTATGTCCGGCAACACTCTTGGTGCTGTAGCAAACTCATTATGGTATTTCAATCCGTTTAAACCTACATGTGTATCCTTTTTTCCTCCCGGTGAAAACGGAACATATTTGACAAGGCTAAAACAGCACTGTTATTATATCCCCACTCAAAAGTATGCAAGTACCTAAATTAATGTATTTTAAAGAAAGGAAGACTAAATTATGAAAAGCTCACATACTCCATATTACAACATACCGGATTGCTATTTTGACGACCGTCAAAATAACAATATGATAAATCCGGAAAGTTTTCCTACCGGAATACCTACTGGTGGCCCTTTTGGCTCTACAGCCTTTCCAATGGGAAATTCAACGGTTGGTCAGACTGTACCGTTTATGACACCAAACCAGCCAATGTCACAACCACAGAATATGAATCAGCAGTTGAATCCATTGTCACCCATTACGCCTACAACCGAACCCCAGCCCATGACAACTCAAAGCATTGAGTTTATGAACGGGTTTCTAAGAACACAGATAGGTAAAACCGTTAGAGTAGAATTTCTTATAGGAACCGGGACTCTTGTAGATAAATTCGGAAAACTTCTGGCCGTAGGTGCCAACTATCTTGTTTTAAGGCAGGCTGAAACTGATGACATTGTAGTTTGTGATTTCTTTACCATTAAATTTGTCACTTTCTACCTTTGATTTAAATAAGAACACTCTACTTCATTGATTAGATTAATAAGGGTGCAAATTGTAAATTGCTAATTCATACTCAATTTACAATTTGTGCCTTTTATTTTATATGTATCTATAATGCTCGTTATTGGAATTATATGAATATACAAATGCTTTTTGGAGGGTAAAGTGAAAGCTCAAAAACTGTGGAGATACTACGACTTAATAAAATTTCTGACACTAATTAACGGTGAATTATATTTTGCCCGCGCTGATACTTTCAAAGACAAATATGAAGGCGCAATCCCAAAGCAGACCTTTCAAAGTATGATAGAGAACTTCAGGGATTACGGCACTGTCAAGAATAAAACCGATGTAATAACCGAATTCCAAAAGATTTTCAATGAAAAAAGAAAAAAGGCTGCAATAAGCTGCTGGCACATCAATGATACTGAATCTGCGGCAATGTGGGAATTGTATGCGAAAGCAGGCTTTGGAATTGCAGTCAATACAACAACACAAAGGCTTTCTAATTCATTGGTTATTCCCCATGGTTACAAAATGACAATGTCTCAGGTAAACTATATTGACTTTGACAAAGAAAACGATACCGACTACATTTATAACGAGCTTCTTCCTTTTAAAAATAAAAGAAAAGAATTTATTTTCGAAAATGAATTCAGAATTATTCTTTATAAGGAAGGAAAAGAATCAACCACTGTTCCCTCTTGTCAAAATGAAACTATCCTTGCGAACAAAGTCAGCCAAAGATTTCATTTTGGACTGGAAAATCTCCCACAGGAAGGAATAAAAGTTAAAGTTGACCCCTCTGAAATCATTTTAGAGATACTGGCATCACCTCACATGAAGAAATACGAGGTACAAGAAATCAGAAGACTTCTCGATATTATAAATCACAATAATAATACGAACTTTACAATACGACACTCTGACATTTATGACAATTTGAATTATTCTCAATAAAAGGGCTGATACAAAACAATTGCTTCCAACATTATTTGCAAGAGTTTCCGGCGGCTCATTTTAAAGGAAAAGGTAAATTTTTCACATACAAAGCCGGTACAACTTCATTCGTTTCAAAGTCACCATTTGTGATTATGCATAATCTACAATATTCATGTTTTATATCATAAACTATTTGTTTTATCGCATGGTAGTATCTTTCCGTATTCACATTTTATAAGAAAAATAATTTTCTCTGCAAACTCAGGCAATTGAATCTCAGTTTTTGTGCTCTCCTGTCTTTTTAACTATTTCAGGCAGAAGCTATATTAGGAGTATTATCCTTAATCATACCTTTTACTAAAGATCCACTCCTTGAATAGGAATTATTCCCAGAACTTCCTCTCTGGCTTTTCTCACTGTTTCACGATCCGCCGTTATAATTCCTTGATAAATTCGCTCATGTGTGTCATCAGAGATATCTGCTTCTCTTCTGCGATGTGCTCGAGTACTAATCAATTTGGTAATATGTCGGCGAATAAGTTGGTGAACTATATAATAAATATCATTATACAATTTGTTATGGCTCATTTTTACCACTTGACAATGAAATTCAAAATCAGCGTCTACCATTTTCTCAAGACTTTCAGCATTATCTATATCCTTTTTATACTCTTTAAAACTCTCATGGTACTGTTCAAGCACCTCTTTCAGTTCATCCTTTTCTTCCTGTGATGCATACAGTATCGCAAGATTCATACATTCACCTTCAAGAAAATTTCTAAGCTGCTGTACATCATTATATTTGTCATCGTCATCATAAAAAACAGCAATCTCACTTAAAAACGGACGCAAAGAAAATGTTCTCACAAATGAGCCCTCACCTACACGTGTTTCAATAATACCCAGTGTACTAAGCTTTTGCAAGGCCATTCGTACACTCAAACGATTAACCCCAAATATCTCTGAAAACTTCGCTTCCGTCGGCAACTTGTCTCCTGGATTCCATACGCCATTAGCTATATCCTGCTTGACTAGTGAACATATCTGCTCAACAACTGAAACTCGGTTTATTTTCGGTTTTTCTACCGACCGCTTTATTTTTTTTTCTTCCATTTTGTATTTACCATCTAGTAAAATATAGTTGTAGAAAAACATCGAATCCATACTGTAGTCACCATACTTCAACCCTTCTCTATCAGCGAAAAGTTTACTCATAGTTTAGAGTATAAATCCATTCTATATGATTACATATTTTCTCAATTTAATTTTTTGGAATAATATATCAATTATTTCCTCAAAGTACTTTTTAAAAATACTTTTTTATATATTTCTAAAAAAGTCTTTCATACATAATAGTATTGGAAAATATCTATGATCATACAGAAAGATAATGTATATCTTTTTTTATTATACGAAATTAAGTATTATTTGTCATCCCCTTGATTTTGTCTACTTTATTAATATTGTTATATTTTAAAATAAATTTTTTAGTTACAACAAAACGGTTCAGCGATGCTCAATGCTACGCTGAACCGTTTTGTTTATCTCGGCCTTGTAAAAACTCCTCCCTAATACCTAAAATAGTGGGTATTTAGTAAGAGACATTAACTTATTGCTTAAGTAATACCTCTACTTAATGGTGGTTTTTTCAATATATTGCTCAAAGCACAAATCAGAAAGCTCGTTTCCGATTCCGGGTGTCTCAGGTACATTAAAATAACCATTCACCGGCTGCAAGTCGTATTTTCCAAAATTCTTATTATACTGGTGCAGATTGAATACATGGTGCTCATGGATGCAAAAATTGGGTATAACTGCTTCCAGGTGCAATGCTACAGCGGTAGAAATAGGGCTTGCACATACATGTGCCTGAACTGATATGTCATAGACATGCGCCATATCACAAATCTTTTTAGCCTCTGTCACACCGCCGCAGTTCCCGATGTCTGGCTGAATGAGTTGAACCGATTGGTTTTCAAAATAGGGTGCAAACTCCCAGCGTGAATAGATACGTTCTCCGTGAGCGATAGGCATCTGAAGCTTATCACAAATGAATTTAGTTGTTTTAGGTGTTGGGGTATTTGGTTCTTCAAAAAAGAAAATTTTATACTTCTGTGCTATCAAACCAAGCTGAATGGCAGAATTGGTATCAAGAAAAGAGTGGTTTTCCATAATAATATCTACATCCGGTCCAATTGCCTCTCGAACTGCTGAAAGGCGTTCCTCAATCAGATTAACATAATAAGGCTTCAACAGTGTTACTGACTCCAAATCATTCTGGAAACGTTCCCCATCTTTATTAAACATAAAAAAGTCTATTTTGATAGCATCGTATCCTTCCGCAACAGCCTTTTTAGCATTAGCCACATAATCCTCTGTTTTTGCAGCTATCTCATAGTGGTCGCTCCAGCCGAACTGCAATTGGCTTGCGTAAGTGCGAAGTTTACTTCGTTTTTTACCTCCAAGCAGCTTATATAGCGGAACACCGAAATATTTGGCTTTGATGTCCCAAAGCGCAATATCCAAAGCACTGATACCTGAGAAAACTATTGCCCCCCCGTTTTGACCCCAGAATGTATTTCGGTACATAATGTCCCATATAACCTCATTATCCAGCGGATCCATACCTATAATCATTTTACCCAAGTCTTTAACCATTCCGTAAGCCGCAGGTGCACCCACAGCATAAGCGATGGCGGCCTCACCATCTCCATAAATACCCTCATCCGTATAGATGCGACATACAATAGGACGCCAAGATGGATTACCTTCCCCTTCCAACAGCATAACATCAATCTTTGTAATTTTCATAATAAGTTCATCCTTTATATAATATATTTAGGTTGATTAAGGTAACCTATAACCCTTAATAATTGTATATTTATACGGTTTTTAGCTGTATAATTTGTTTCATTAGATAGAGTGTCATGTACCTTCCTTGAGGCATAGACCTCGAACTTGAAAGACTGATGCCTCTATCTTATAAACAGTTTGCGAATAAGTTAGATGTTGACCCATGAAGGGTACTTCGTATGTACAATAAGGCAAACCACTATATATCATTATCAAGGTACAATCTTCCTGATTCATCAGGTCTTTTTGTTGACTTTTAATAGTTTGTCTTTCTAATTTATAAAATAGAATTAATCCTCAGTTCATACAGATGTGTGAATTGATAGTTTTGCCAAATTTAAAGTGTAAGACACTAAAAGCCTCAAAACATTAAATGTAATAACCTTAGGGATTAATTTTTATACACATATAAAACGTTACCCGCTGACGATCACATCTGTAAGAAACAGTATATTGTAAGTTCCTGACAGGTATTTTCTTAATTGCAGGTGTGATATTCACGAATAATAAAGTAAGAAATTGCGTTATTATTATGCAATACTGCATTAGTTACCATAAAGATTTTTATAAAATATTATATTCGTTATCGAGTTGTTCGCTAACGTGATTATAACTTAACTCTAATATCTTGTTAATTTACTCCAGTCAGTATAATTATCTGGTGTTATCATCAGGTAAAAATTTAAGGCCGGGAAAACGAATGATTACATCCGTTCCTACGCCTACCCTGCTTTTTATTTGAACTCCATACTTCTCTCCATAGTATATTTTTAGTCGTCTGTCTACATTGTTTACACCCACATGCGTATGATCATCTTCAAAAGTATCAAATTTATTTTCAAGAATGTCTTTCAAACGCTCTGGATGAATTCCTACACCATTGTCATTGACTGTAAACTCAACTATGTCGCTTATTAATCTTCCCCTAATCTCAATGTGTCCACCACTGGCTTTATTTAAAATACCATGTACTATTGAATTTTCTATAATAGGCTGAAGTATAAGTTTGGGGATATAGAGTTCATAGAGTTCTTCATTAATATCCATAGAAACGGATAATTTATCATCATACCGATACTTCTGTATACTTATATAATTGCTTACTGACTTAAGCTCATCACAAATCTTAATAAAATCAGAACCTCCTATCGTTAGTCGCATAAGCTCTCCCATTGCCTTAGCCACTACCCCAATTTCTGTCACGCCATTTATTCTAGCCATCCAATTGATTGTTTCCAGTGTATTATAAAAAAAATGCGGGTTAATTTGCATGCGCAGCGACTTAAGCTCTGCCTGCTGTTTTAAAAGTGTTTCATCATATACTCTCTGGATAAGCTCATTAATATTTTGAACCATTTTATTAAAGTCCCTGCTAAGCTGCCCTATTTCATCCTGTGATTCGACACTGCAGTTTACAGACATATCCCCTTCCCCAAACTGCTTCATAGCTACCTTTAGCTTTTTAATGGGTCTTGATATCCTATTGGTTATAAAAATAGCGGCAAAAATCGCTGTAACAACTACGCAAATACCTATGATAATAATAGCTAACCTTACTAGTAACAGTTTCTGACTGTATTTAATAGCCGGAATTATGGAAACAATATACCAGGACTGCTCCTTCAAGTACAGATAAGCTACATAGCTTTCCTCATTATTAATCTTACAGTGAAAAAACCCTCTATTATTACCATTGAATATTCCTTTGGTATAGTCCTGTTTTATCTTCGTATTCAACAGATATTTATCGTTATGGGAGATAATTATCCCATCTCTGTTCATTATGAACATTTCTCCTGAATTTGAAAACTTCATTTGGGAAAATATATTGTTAATATAGCTTTCCTTGATGTAGAAATTGATATAACCCAGAGGCTTCTGAGTTCTCAGGCTGTTTACTGCCGCAGCTATTGCAAAGGTCCTCGTTATAGGATCAGTAGCCACCCACAGTTTGCTGCCCTTAGCATCATATATTTCCTTTTTGCCTGTTCGGTTCAGAAAGTGCTCTTCCAATGTTTTATTAATCTCGAATACCTTGCCCGAATCAGAAATCAGCTCCACTGCCTCAATCTCATCATTGTAAAGAACAGAGTGATAAATTGTATTACGGATGTTTTCCCTGGTTTGAATTGCTTCTAAGCCTTCTTCATTGTCTTTCGCATGAGTAATGGATCTCTGTAGTACTGAATTTATCTGAAGATAGAACACAATATCCGATACATTCTTAAGACTCATTTCTATATTTTTTCCGGTCTGCAGAAGAATATCCTCTACATAATTTCGGGTTTCTCTTTCAACAACATCCCCCGCAACCTGAAAAGATCCGTATCCCACAAGAAACACAGACAGTACGATTAATACTGTCATGCTAATGACAAACTTACCGCTGATACTCTTTCTAAATATGCTATTAATATAATAATTCAATCTTCTCATAGGCTAACATTCAATCCATTTTTTTAATTTGTCAAAGACATCCTGCTTAATATCTTCATTATTCAGATTCCTGAATTCTCTTGGAGTGAGGTTGAATATTTTTTTAAACACTTGACTAAAATACCTTTGGTCGTTTATCCCTACAGACTCGGATACCTGTGCTATGGTAAAACCAGAGTTCCTCAGCAGTTCCGCCGCCTTTACCATACGCACAGCAGTGATGATTTCAAGGAAGGTATAGCCTGTGCTCCTTTTTAGAATGCGGCTTATATAAATAGAATTCAAATGTATCTCTTCGGACAGGGTTATAAGTGAAATATCATTCATGTAGTTGCTTTCTATATATTTCATTATTTTATCTACCACGCCCTCAGAGTTTCGTGAATTTGAGACTTCTTCACAGCCTCTTATTTCTTGATTTCCAACCATCTTATGTACCTCTAGCTCAGTCCTCATGATATGCAGCGATACTCTTTCGCTGCGTTCCTTAAGTATTCGCACCCTGGCTCTCTGAACACAATCAAATATCTCTTCCGGTGATGTAGGTTTTAGTATATAATCAAATACCCCCATGGACAATGCTGCTTTTGCATACTTAAAATCGCTATAACCGCTCAGAAATATCACTATGCAATCCGAGTTTTGTCCAAGAAGCTCACGAGAAAGACTAATGCCATCCATCGCTGGCATACTGATGTCAGACAGAATAATGTCCGGTTTTACCTGTCTGGCTATTTCCAGCGCTTCATTTCCATTCTGAACCGCTCCGCACAACGTTATATCTATTGACTTCCAATCCAATGACAAAAGACCTTTTCTTATCATGAGATCGTCGTCAACTATTAAAAGCTTCATCAGCACACTTCCCCTATTTGTTTTGTGATTGTAGTCATGAAACCTATCTTCTAGCATAATGGACCAAGAATAACTTTACATAACAATTATACATCCTGTCTGATTAGCAATGCAAGGCTCTCCCTGCTTATTGCATGTCAATTTATTCTATAATAACAAAACTATAGCAGTTTCTAAATTACACCGTTGGAATATGAATAATTTTCGTCACTTCATCGGTTTCTGAATAAAAATTACCTAAAACCACGTATTTATATGATTTTAGGTGACTTTTAATTAATTAGTTTTGTGTGACTGCTGTTCCTTTAATTAGCCTTTAACAGCCCCTGCAGTCATACCTTCCATGATTTTGTTATGAAGGAATATGTATACGACAATGGTAGGTATGATAGTAAATACAACAGCCGCTATCATTCCCGAGTAATCCGTGCTGTAAAGATCACTAAAAGCA
Organism: Ruminiclostridium papyrosolvens DSM 2782; assembly: GCF_029318685.1. NCBI lineage: Bacteria > Bacillati > Bacillota > Clostridia > Eubacteriales > Oscillospiraceae > Ruminiclostridium > Ruminiclostridium papyrosolvens. Next base: position 1,381,399 of record NZ_CP119677.1, on the reverse strand, counting down.
GTCAGACCCACAGGAAGAGGCATCATATTCTTATCAGACAAAAATATCTGTGGAAACAAAAGGTCGTTCCATATATTAATAAAATTTATTACCGTGACCGTCACGATAGATGAAATACTGATGGGAATAATAATTTTGAAAAAAGTTCCCATAATACTGCATCCATCGATGATAGCAGCCTCCTCCATTTCCTTTAATATGCTAGAGAAAAATCCTGACAAGATAAAGATTGATATTGGAAGTGCAAAAGCAATGTGAGGTATTATAATAGCCGGATATTTATTAATAATTCCCATTTTATTAAACATATTAAACAGCGGCACAATAGCCGAATAGGAAGGAATACTCATACCTATAAGAAACAAAAAGTACACAAAACGAGACATCTTCCATTTCATTCTCACAATGCCATAAGAAGCCATGCAGCTAAGCAGTACAGCCACAAACACGGATACCACTGTGATAAAAACAGAATTGAGAAAGTTAATTCCTACGTTTCCTACTTCAATAGCTCTAATATAATTTACAAAGGAAATTGTTTTAGGTAATCCCCATGGGTTGGTAAAAATTTCACTATTGTCTTTAAAAGAATTTAAAATCAGCCAGAAAATAGGATATATACATAACAAAGCAAATAGAACAAGTACAGCAAATGTAATATTCGTACTAATTGAGATTTTATTTTTTTTCACGTTCTTCTCCTTTACCAAAGAGTATTAATATTCGTAATCCTCGGTCTTTGCAAAATAATTCACTCCCATAATAACTAAAAGGCATAAAATCAGAAGAATTATTCCTATAGCACTAGCATAGCCGAATTTCATCGTTCTAAATCCCTGATAAAACATATAAGTAGACATAACTTCGCTGGCATGATTAGGACCACCTTTAGTCATAACAGCAACCAGATCATAATACTTTATGGAGCCCGTAATAATAAGTATGGTATCGATCTTAAGTATATTTCTGATAAGTGGAAAAGTTATGTTTCGGAACTGTTGCCAACGGGTGGCACCTTCGAGAGATGCGCTCTCATAAAGGCTTTCCGGGATAGACTTCATTGCAGCTAACTGAATAACCATATGGTAGCCGACAAACCTCCACATAATTACAAAGATCAATGCATACATTACGGTTTTTTCATTATTCAACCATCCCATTTTTAGATTGCCAAGATTAATAATGTCAAGAATTTTGTTTACTATACCGAATTCGGAGTTATATACAAAGTTAAACATCATACCTACAGCAACACCACATATGACTGTAGGCAGAAAAAACACATATTGAAAAATCTTGCTTCCCTTTATTTTTTGAAAAAGAGCATTTGCAAAAAATAGAGCAAGCGGCAAATGTGCCAGCAGAGAACCAATCATCAAAAAGATATTGTTTTTAAAGGCCATTACAAAAAACTGATCGTTAATCAAATTAATATAGTTTGTTATTCCAATGAAGGTCGAATTGCCCATGAGATTTGTTCTGAAAAAGCTGAGATACACATTATAGCCAATTGGAAAAAGTACAAATACTGTATAAAAAATGAATGCTGGCAGAACAAATATAGCAATATATTTTTTGTTACTCAAAACATTATTCATTGCTTCACTCCTTGATTTTTTGCTAGACTGCCGCTATAAACGGAGTTTATTGGAAACTAAATTCACACCAAACAACCGTTGCGGCAGTTTCGCATTTAGACTAATTTATTATCTGTTCTTATTATCTTCCGCAAATTTCTGCAGTTTCTTCATCTGATCCGCAGGATCTTTTCCTGCAGCAATGGCTACTGCAGTATTATTAAACTCAGTACCCTCTCCTGATCCAAAAATTCTGTCAAACCACGGCGTGAGAACCTTTATATCGCTTGTAGCATTAATGAACTTGATCGCCAAAGGAGCCATTTTCGTCTCATCCAGTTTCTGCTTTGTAACAATAAACTGCTTAGCTGTGTACGCAATATTTTCCTGCATATCTTTGTCTGAAAAAGTTTTAATAAGTGCCGCTGCAGCCGGGATATTCTTTGCCGTCATGCTTATGGCAAAGGTATTACCTATTGAGCCTACATTGAGTGCACCATTTTCAGTCTTTACAGGAGGAAGCATAAAGAAATCTAGATTCTTTCCTACAGGAGAATCTTCTGCTGTCAAAGCTTCAAAATCTGACGAAATAGTATAGAACATGGCAGCCTTTTCATTTCTAAATTGATCACGTCCTTCATCCTGAGACATTCCAAGGAAACCCTTTTGGAAGGAGTCTTTTTTTACAAGATCTGAGAACAGAGTAGCGGCCTCAATAAACCGGGGATCATCCCATTTAGCCGTACCGTCACAAATCTTGTTATATAAGTCTTCTCCTCCCACACCGTTTGTCAATTGCTGCATTAATTCTCCGGCTAACCATGCCCTCTGTGATGGAAGACTGACAGGAATAATATTTTTCTTTTTGAAGGCGTCAATATCCTTTAGGAACTCATCATAAGTTTTTGGAGCACCGGCTATTCCAGCCTCATTAAACAGCTTTTTATTATAAAACATAACACTAAGCTGCTTTGTCAAAGGAATCCCATAGATTTTACCATCAAAACTCAACGGTTTGAATACACCATCTTGAAACCTATCCTTCCATTCAGTATCCTTTTCTAGTGTATCACTTATGGGGTATATCTTGCCACCATCTACAAACGGCTTCATAAAGCCAGCCTCATAGGTGTAGAAGATATCTGGCTGAGAATTAGATGCCATTAGGGTTGTAATCTTGGTTTTATACTGCTCAACCTCATACGTTTCCATCTGGATTTCTACATTAAATTTGTTGTCAGGATCATAGGTTTTGATCTTCTTATCGATCATCTCCAGAATTGCTTTACTTCTAGGATCCGATACGGTAGCCAAGACCATCTTCTCTTTTTCAGCGGAAGATGACTGGTCGGACGGATTAGTTTTTCCACTTTGCCCTCCACATCCTCCCAATAGAAGGCTTGCAGCTAGAATTGCAGCAACAGGTACAGTAAAAATCTTCTTCATTTAAATATAACCTCCTCATATTTTTGTGAAACTTGACCAACTTGTGTACATTATAAATTTAAAATTCAGCAATATATACAATAATATTAAACCAAAATGTTTAAAAAACAAACTTCTATATCAAAGTAAAGGTTTTTCGTTGATAAGTTGGTTATTTAAACATTTTAGTTAGATTTATATGTATTAATTATATTTTATGTAAATGTATAATAATAAATAATATATATTATTTATCTGAATTAGAAAAACCTAATCAAAAATCTAATTCTAGTATAAACAGATTAAAAATTAAATAATAACTATTTTATAAGTAAGTAAAAGTTTTGCATGAAAATAGACCACCGGCTATATTTTAAATATGTATGCTATAGTAATCTGTATTGCTATAAGCACTTGTTGAAATGTACTCACGTAAGGCATTATTTATGCATCACGACGCCATAACAACAAATTAGTAAATAAGTGCTTGCTGTCTTCTAATTTGTTGTCTTGCTTTTCACGTATTTGGGATGTTCTACATGCATATTTATATTTTCAATCATCACTGCAACACTAAAGTGTTTTATAGGTTCATGATTACCTCAAGTAATGGGTACTAAAGAAATCGCCTCCAAGTCGAAAAAATAAATTAAATTAATCGGCTTCGCTGCAAATTTTTGATTGTTTTTCAATTGTTCCAACAAAGTAATTGGTGATTTTTTTAATAAAGGGATGAAAAGTCTTATAAATAAGGCATATAAATTGCGATAATATTTTTATTTTTAAGGAGGAATATACTAATGAAATTCGGTGTTGATTATTACCCTGAGCATTGGCCAGAAGAAAGATGGACAGTTGACGCAAAGCTTATGAAGGAAGCCGGAATAGAAGTTGTCCGGCTGGCAGAGTTTTCTTGGGCAAAAATGGAACCTGAAGAAGGTACCTATGACTTTAGTTGGCTGGACAAAGCTATCGCCACTTTAGGCAAAGAAGGAATTAAGACGGTTTTAGGTACTCCTACAGCTACCCCACCTATCTGGATTATAGAGAAAAATCCTGAGATTTTGCCTGTAAACCAAGAAGGCATAAGGCTGAGCTTTGGAGGACGGCATCACAACTGTCAATCCAATCAGGTCTATAGAAACCATATTAAACGGTTTGTTGCCTCCATGGCAAAACATTTCAGCAATAATCCTGATGTTGTAGGCTGGCAAATTGACAATGAGTTTGGAAACAGCCATCAGCAGCTATGTATGTGTGACTCTTGTCGCACCGCCTTTCATCAATGGCTGCAAAATAAATATACAACAATAGATAATTTAAATAACACATGGGGAACTACTTTCTGGAGTCAGACCTACTCTAGCTTTGATCAGATTCCAGTACCCCTGCGCACCCCAAATTCCCATAATCCTTCTCTCCTGCTTGATTGGAAAAGATTTTCCTCTGACCTCATAGTGGATTTTCAGAAGCATCAGTTAAACATAGTACGTAAAGAGTGTCCCCATCACTTTGTTACTCATAATTTTATGGGTTTTTTTGATAAGACCAACTATTTCGATCTGTCTAAAGACCTGGATTTTATTTCACATGACCAATATCCCATGTATTTTAAAAAGAGCATAGAAATGCTCTCTCATAAGCATAGTTTAGCCGCCACTCTTGATTTAATGAGAGGAATGAAGCAAAAACCATTTTGGATTATGGAGCAGCAGTCAGGACCTTCCGGCTGGGAAACAATGAGTCCCACGCCTAGGCCAGGCCAGCTGGCACTCTGGACATATCAGTCCATTGCCCATGGAGCGGATACAATCGTATATTTTCGCTGGAGGTCATGCCTGTTTGGAACAGAAGAATACTGGCATGGTATTCTTCCTCATCACGGAGAACCAGAAAGGCGTTATGAGGAAATCAAACAGACCATCGGAGAATTAAGTCCTGTTATGGAGATGTTTAAAGGTGGATTGCCTGATTCAGATGTGGGTATACTATTCAGCTATGATCAGGAATGGGCGTTTCAAATTCAGCCCCATCATTATGATCTCAATTATATCAACCATTTATTAGGATACTATAAAGCCTTCTATGAAGCAAATATACCCGTTGACATGGTATCCGATGAGCAAGATTTTATGAAATATAAGCTTTTAGTGGTCCCGCTTCTATTCCTCAGCAAACCTGATCTGACTTCAAAGCTTGAAAAATATGTATCGGACGGTGGGCATTTAATTCTGACTATGCGTTCAGGAGTTAAAAATTGGAACAATACTGTGATACCAAAGATACTCCCCGGAGATTTAGCTCCAATAGCGGGGATAAAAATATCGGAATATGATTGTCTGAATGATGTCTCTCAAAGTATACGTTGGTTCTCCTCGGAACTTTTTGATAAAGTGGAGCAAGTAAGCAAATGGGCTGATATTATAACTCTTGACGGAGCAGAGGCACTAGCTTTTTATGCTGAAGATTATTACAAGGACACCCCAGCTATTACACAAAACATTTATAAGCAAGGCATCACATACTATGTAGGAACAGAGTTGGGAAATGACATTATGAAGGAATTTATATGCTATGTTGTCAAAAAGTCAAATATACAACCAATACTTCAGACTCCTAAAGGAGTTGAAATAACAAATAGAACGTCCAAGAACGGAAAATATATCTTTATATTAAACCATAATCCTAAACCTGAAGTTTTTTATATACCTTATAATTGGGAACCAGTAATAGGTCAAAGATTCTTGGTAGACAGTAAAATCAATCTGCCTCCTTATGGCACCGCAGTTTTTAAAACCAAATAAAAGAAAAAAGATACTGCAGAGAAATTGTTGATTTCTCTGCAGTTATTAATGTCTACTTTATAAATGCGATAAAAAATTAAAATATGAGAAGCAACTTCCTATAATGAGCATATTGAAAACATCAACCAGTCATAACCACACGTAAAACGTGTGGTATTCGTTCTCAATATAAAGCAAAAGACATTAGATGGGCTACAGATAAGCTGTAGTAATCTAATGTCTTTTAAATATGGCGTGCCCATGGGGATTCGAACCCAAGACCTACGGCTTAGAAGGCCGTTGCTCTATCCAGCTGAGCTATGGGCACATATTGGAGCGGGTAGCGGGAATCGAACCCGCGCAATCAGCTTGGAAGGCTGATGTTCTACCATTGAACTACACCCGCAACACCTTGTTTTCTCAGCCTTTAGGACGTGTCCCCCAGCTGACTTTTACTATTATACAAGGTACATTATCTTTTGTCAACATTTTATTATTAATTTTTTAAATGTTTTTTATGTTCACTTTCAGCTAAATATAAAAGAATTCAGCATCTACTTTTTCAGGTGTTATATCCAAAATTGCATAGGACTCAGATAAATTACTTCTGGATTCACTTATGCTACCCGGATTTAGAACCATACAATCACAAGTTTGGTCAATCAATGCTACATGAGTATGCCCATAAAGAGCAATATGCGCATTTTCAACCTCCGCCTTTGCAATTATACGGTCTAGGTCCCACTTTACCGAGTATTTATGACCATGAGTCAAAAATATTCTCCTGCCCTCAATTTCCAAAGTCTTTTCAGCCTCAACCAATCCAACTCCAAAGTCACTGTTTCCGTAAACATACTCAAACTTTTTATCCGGATATAGCTGTTCAAGATCTGCTACATCCCTGCAATAGTCTCCCAGATGAATTATCATATCAACATCCGGATTATTGTCTATTGCCCTCATTGCATTGTTGAGATACCCGTGAGTATCACTCATAACAAGTACTTTCATTACCGACATTCCCCCATACAGCAAAACCTGCTAAAACGATTATTATAAGTATTTCTGTAATTTTTCCTGCATTAATGCCAACGCCTTTGCACGATGGCTCATTTTGTTTTTCAAATCCGCATCTATTTCAGCCATAGTCTTATCAAATTGCTGTACAAAGAAAAGGGGGTCGTAACCAAAGCCATTACTGCCTTTACATTCGAAATCTACAAATCCCTCACAGGTTCCCCTGACTACAAAGTGCCTGCCATCGGGAAATACTACCGCTATTGCACATACAAACCTTGCAGTTCTCTTTTCAAAAGGTACGTCCTTTAACATTTCCAATAACTTTTTATTTCTATCGGCATCACTTGCTTCAGGTCCTCCAAATCTGGCTGAATAAATTCCCGGAGCTCCGTCCAGAAAGTCAACTTCCAAACCTGAATCATCCGCCAAAACCATGCTTTTTGACACTTTATTTATTTCAAGAGCCTTTTTCAGAGAATTTTCTTCAAAAGTCACTCCATCCTCGACTACATCAATATCAATACCTGCTTCATTCATTGATATAACCTCGAGTGGCAGTCCTGATAACACCTGCTTGATTTCAACTATTTTTCCCTTATTTTTTGTAGCAACAATTAATCTTTCCATATGACCTCATTCTGAGCCTTTATCAACTCGTGTATTCCGGATTCAGCCAAATTTAGAAGTTTATCAAGCTGTTTCTTACTAAAGCTTGATTTTTCACCGGTAGCCTGTAATTCAATGAATTCACCTTTATCCGTCATTATGACGTTCATGTCAACCTCTGCATTACTATCCTCGATATAGCACAGGTCTAAAAGTTCCTCACCATTAACAATTCCTACGCTTGTTGCAGCCACAATTCCTATAATCGGCGTTTTTGAAATTAAACCGTTTTTAACAAGTGTCCTGCACGCATCTGCCAATGCAACATATCCGCCTGTAATAGAAGCGGTTCTGGTTCCGCCATCAGCCTGAATCACATCACAGTCTACGGTTATGGTTCTCTCACCCAAGAGTTTTAAGTCAACTATAGTTCTCAGTGACCTTCCAATAAGTCTCTGAATTTCAGAACTTCTTCCATTAAGCTTTAATTTTGAAATATCTCTTTGATTCCTTACAGCTGTAGCTCTGGGAAGCATAGAATATTCAGCAGTTATCCAACCTTCTCCTGAATCCTTTTTGAAAGGAGGAATCCTCTCCTCAACAGAAGCCGTGCATATCACTTTAGTATCTCCAACTTCTATGAGAACTGACCCCTCCGCATGTTTAATGTAATTTCTCAGAATCCTGACCGGCCTCAATTGTGTATTGCTTCTTCCGTCATGCCTCAACATATTACCTCCATATCTTAAAAACAAAATAATAATAACCCAAATATCCTAAAAAATCATCCGCATATTTAGATAAATAATTAACATTAATGTTATATGTTTTGTATACTTTACATAAATTTAGTTATCTATTACCTTGTTAATGGTTACAGGAACACTCTTTGCTGAAGCCACTTCTGTGCCCTCCGGCAGAGGCTTTTCCTTACCGTTTATAAGGAGTTTTATTTTGTGTATTCCTTTCATCTGGCTCATTGTATAATATATTTGGTTTAGAAGACTATCCTCTTTTTCTGAACCGCCATAATTTGAAATCTGACTCGAAAAGTCCAGAACAGCAGTGCTTCCCTGTTTGTCAAAGGATAAAAGCTTTGTACCCTCCGGAATAGATGTAAAGTATGTTGTATCATTTGGCTTTTTACTCAATTCGTTAAATATTAGTTCAGGTATGCCGTTAGGGTCACTCTGGGGTATCTGTACAGATACAGGTACAAGATAATTGTGATTATTGCTGTCATCTGATACGTAGTATAAGTCACATTTCACACAACCGTCCTTAATTTGAGTATCACTTGAATTAATTAATGTATTGCTTCTATTTCGGAGAGCTGATAAGTCCAATCCATTTTCAAGAGTTGTTATTTCCTTCCCTTCAACCCTAAATCTGACGTCTGATACTGTTGAGAAACCAGTCAGTGTATACACAATGGAAGCTACAGCCTCTTGTTCTTCCTGCTTACCTGACAAGTTTAAAAACTCCTTGGAAAAGTCAATTACTGCTACCTTGTCCTTAATATTTATGCCTTTTACCTTTGTGCCTTTGGGCAGTACGGGGTAAAGTCCGTAGTAATCCAGCTTTTCTCTGGTTACAGCTTCATTTACAAGACCAAGGATTGCTGCTTTTGCAAGACCTTCCTGTTTTTTCACTGTTCTTGTAACAGGTACAAGTAATCCCTTTTTGTTTTTGTAGTATAAAGTTATAAGAAGATTGGTTTTATCAGAAGCAGGAACCATACCTTTACCTGCCCCGTTATCTATAACAAGATTGTTAATCTGGCTGCCGGAATAATTACCGCTTACCATAGAACTTGTTGTCGTGGGAGCTGACGTGCCTTCCGCCATTGCCATTCCCTTTGAACTGCTGGCTGTGGCGGAAGCAGCTGTTTTAGAACTCTGAGCTGTATTTGTTGCAGAAGAATTAAGGGTTTGCTTTGCCACCTGAACACCGGGCTCCTGCTTTTCTTTGTGACCAATAAAAGAGCATCCTGTCGATAAAAGCAAAATTACCAACATAATACTAATAATTTTTTTCATATATAGTCCTCCTTCAAATAATTTGAAATATATGGTAATTATAGACTATATACACAAAAATTATTATTTCCCATAAATGTTGGTAATTTTATAGTTTATTTTTGGTTAATTTGTACTTCCTTATTTTCTTGCTCATTATCTTCTGTTTGTCGGGCTTCTTCTTTCTTAGCTTCTTCTTTCTTAGCTTCTTCTTTCTTAGCTTCTTCTTTCTTACTTTCCTGTTCTTTATTTATTTGTTCAAGCCCCTTGATTATGGCGTCACATAATGCCTCGGCAGTCTTTTGCTGAAAACTCTGATTAGTAAGCCTTTGCAAGTCACCTGGATTTGTCAGGAATCCGATTTCTGCCAGGCTAGAAGGCATATGTGCATATTTGAGAACAACTAAGCCGGGTCTTGAGACAGTTTTTCTATTATATGTATCCAATCTGCTCATAAGTGAATTCTGGATTAATTGAGCAAATTTTTGACCTGTAAATGATTTATCTCCTGCTTTTTCAGGATAATACAGGGTTTCAGTACCGTTTGCAGTACTTCTATCGAATGAATTATTATGTATACTTAAAAACAGTGTTGCATTTAAAGCATTTGCTATATACGGTCTGTCGTAAAGACCTACAAATGTATCATCCTGTCTTAACATAAAGGTATTTATCTTTTTAGCCTTCAATAATTTTTCCAGTTTTAGAGCAATATCCAGATTTACATTCTTTTCGTTGATAGAACCACCTGAAGCACCCGGGTCAACACCTCCATGTCCCGCATCTATAACAACCAGCCTTTCCCCTTCTTTTGCTGGTGTGAGAAGATTTACTTCTGTTTGTTTTAAATCTTTATTATATGAAGTGAAAAATGTAAACTCTTTTTTGACAATAAAATCAAATTTGGTAGCCAAGGTTTTCTTATCCTGTGAAATGATTATAGAATCAACATAGTCGTCATCAATTTTATATGTGCTTTCTGCAAGTTGCAACTTTGCTGTTGCAGGTACTGTAATAGTATATTTTCCGTTTTCCTTATCATAATTTTCGGCAAAATATTTTTTTATAGTAGAACTTGTACTTGTTAATGCAATACCTTTGAAAGCAAAGTATACCCTGTCTTGATTGCCTATATATGTAAGGTAGGAATTAAACACTTTCTTTACAAGTGATTTTTGGGGTTCATCAGTGGGCTTTTCCTTTACCGGTTCAGTAGGCTTTTCAGGGGTTACATTCTGATTATCACCTTTAGGAGGAATAACTTTTAGTGTTTTTATATTTATAGATTTGCTCTTAATGTCTACCGTAGCAGAAATACCTTTTATATTTTTTATGAAATCAACAGGTATTATAAGTCTGTCGTTAATTTTTTTAGCCTGCGTTGTAAGTTTATAGGTCTTTCCGTCAATTTTTGCATTTGTGTCATTATTTTTAAATTGGAGCTTTAATCCATTATAAGAAACATCCATAAGCTGTGTTTTACTGCTCCATAAAACCTTGCCGCCCAAATTTTCAAACACTGCTCTGACTGGAAGCATTGTAACTTTATTAAATATAATACCGGGAAAATCTGTTTTTAATTCCTTACCGTCAACTGTGATTTTGTAAACGGCATCAGAATATTTCACTTTCTTCCCATCATAATCCATAGTCAGCGTCTGTGCTGCAAACACAGAAAACTGAGGTATTAATACCAAAAAACATCCCAAAATACATGCCAGCATTCTCTTTAAATACGTTTTTTTCATCATGTGTCTTCTGTCACCTCATAGTTTACCATTATTTTATTCAATACTATTATATCTTTATTTTGACAATAAAGGGTAAAATTTTGGACATTTTAAAGCAAATGTAACCTCATTGTAAAAATTCTGGCAAAATATTGGGTAAAATTGGCTCAAACCTATTTCACAGGAAGGGAGAGAATACACCCGCAGTATTTTTGACGATATAATTCCATGTCTCTTGCCAACTGCTGTCCCTGCCTGAATCCGGGTCTGAAATCTCTGTATAAAAATGCAGTTCCGTACTGTGCTGCGTATTTTTCACCAAGTTCTTTTATTAAATCATGCTTCTGGTACGGGCTTACAAGCAGAGTTGTTGAAAATCCGTCACACCCTTGCTCTACAGCGAGTTTTGCCGCATTTTCAAGTCTTACGCTATAACAGTGAAAACATCTGGCTTCACCCATATCCTTCATTTCTTCCCATTCAGACTGTCTGAAATCATCATCATATATTACAGGAATATTTTTTATTTTGCTGAACTTTTCAACATTTTCCCTGCGTTTTTTATGCTCTTCTATAGGATGTATATTGGGATTGTAAAAATACCCCTGTATGTCAATACCTTCATTCATAAGTTCCTGTACAGGGTACGTAGAACATGGCCCACAACACATGTGCAATAGTACTTTCATTGTGTTATCACTCTTTCTTCTATATTATATACTCCGGCTTTGCTTACCCGTCATACTCCAATCCAAAATGCGCATAAGCATTTTTTGTAGCCATTCTTCCCCTTGGTGTTTTATTTATAAATCCTAATTGTATAAGATATGGCTCGTACACATCCTCAATAGTACCTGATTCTTCCCCTATTGAAGCTGCCAGTGTATCCAGCCCTACCGGGCCGCCTCCGAATTTATTGATTATGCTCAGGAGCATATTTCTGTCGACACCGTCCAATCCTATCTCATCAACCTCAAGTGCATCTAAGGCATGTTTTGCCAGTTCAAGCTCTATTACACCACTTCCTTTTACCTGTGCAAAATCACGTACTCTTTTTAGCAGTCTGTTTGCAATTCTGGGGGTTCCTCTTGATCTTCTGGCAATCTCATAAGCACCCTCTTGATCCAGTCCGATATTAAGAATCCCTGCTGAACGTATTACAATTTCCTTTAGTTCTTCGGAAGTATACATTTCCAGCTTATTTATTACACCAAACCTGTCTCTCAGCGGTGCAGTCAAAAGCCCGGCTCTTGTAGTGGCACCTATCAGGGTGAACTTAGGAAGATCCAGTCTTATTGATCTGGCGCTTGGCCCCTTGCCGATAATTATATCCAAAGCATAGTCTTCCATAGCAGGGTAAAGGATTTCTTCCACACTTCTGTTGAGCCTGTGTATTTCATCTATAAACAATACATCGTGAGTACCAAGGTTTGTAAGTATAGCAGCCAAGTCACCGGCTTTTTCTATTGCCGGCCCGGATGTAATTCTTAAGTTTACACCCATCTCCAATGAAATTATGCTTGCCAGAGTAGTCTTACCCAGTCCCGGAGGGCCATAAAGTAAAACATGATCCAGTGCCTCTTTCCTTCTTTTTGCTGCCTCTATAAATACTGTCAGGTTACCCTTGGCCTTGGACTGTCCTATGTACTCATCGAACCTTTTGGGCCTTAAACTAACCTCGTCAAAATCATCAGAACGGTTACCTGCCTCAACAAGCCTCTCATCAGTTAAATCCGTCATATTAGCCTCCATGAGCCGTTAGCTACGGCTGCCAAAATATATTGAAACTTCATCTCTCATCAATAACTTCCTTTAATAAGGGAAGTTATCTTGAAAGGGATTTAAGTGCCTTCTTTATTAAATCTTCTACACTCATTCCATCTTCATAAATACCCGTTATAATTCCGGATGCTTCAACCGAGCCGTACCCCAGAACCATCAAAGCACTAACAGCCTCCGACAGCACAGAATCTCCGGGAGCAAAGCTGTTTTCCGAGCCGGCCGTCGGAATAGAGGCTGTAAGCTGCTCTTTTGATATTTTGTCCTTTAGCTCCAGTATAATTCGCTGAGCCATTTTCATTCCTATACCCTGAGCTTTTGTCAGTGACTTTGTATCCTGAGAGACTACAGCCAAGGCAAACCTTGATGGCGACAGCGTTGAAATCAGAGATATTGCTGCCTTTGGCCCTACCCCTGAAACTGCCAGAAGCATCTCAAACATTGAAAGCTCTTCCATTGTACCGAAGCCGTAGAGGGCTGCAATATCTTCCCTGACATAATAGTGAGTAAAAATCTTTACGGTTGTACCGGTTTGTCCCAAATTATTTATTGTAGAAAGTGCGGTAAATATTCTATACCCTATTCCACCGGCTTCTACTATTATACTGTCGTTGTTTTTTACTTCCACCGTTCCTTTTATGTATGCAAACATTCTTTATTCTCCAAAAAATAATTTTTAGAACCTTCCATTTCCCAACAATGTACCCATTCTGTGAGAGTTTCCGTGGCATATTGCCACAGCCAGAGCATCTGCTACATCATCGGGCTTTGGGATTGCCGGAAGATTCAATATAGCCTTAACCATCTGCTGTATCTGTGCTTTCTCAGCCCTGCCGTAGCCAACAACTGATTGTTTAACCTGTAGGGGAGTGTATTCAAATATATCTATTCCGGATTTGGCGGCGGCAAGTACAGCTACTCCTCTGCCATGTCCTACCGTAAGTGCAGTCTTAATATTCTTATTGAAGAACAGTTCTTCTATGGATATTGCGTCAGGCTTGTACTTATCTATCAGCTTTTCAAGTTCGTTATACAGTACCAGAAGTCTGTCCGAGAACTTCATAGACGCCCCGGTAGTAATGGCGCTGTAATCCAAAACCGAAAATTTGTTCCCTTCATATTTTACAACACCATAGCCTGTAATTGCAAATCCAGGGTCAATCCCCATTATTATCACAATAAATATCCTCCGCAAAACTAATATTGTTAATAAATTTTTGTATAATTATAGATGAGTATTGCATATTTATACAGTTTGTTGTATAATAAACCCAAGCTACAGGTCAGCAAAAATGCTGTTTCTTAGAACATTGATTTTTACTGACTAAATCAAATCATATATATTTTAGCATACTTTTAATATGTTGTTTAAGGGAAATAAATCTGCATTTATATTCGTTTTTATTGCTGGAGAATCAGCGGAAAGGGTGGTTGAAATGAGTAAGGAAAAGGTTTTATTAGCATATTCAGGTGGACTTGACACCTCCATAATTATTCCGTGGCTTAAAGAAAACTACGGTTATGAAGTTATTGCCATGGCAGGAGATGTGGGACAGGGCGAAGAACTTGAACCATTAAATGAGAAAGCAATCAAAACCGGTGCATCAAAACTTTACATAGAGGATTTAAAAGAAGAATTTATAACCGATTTTATATATCCTACTTTAAAAGCAGGTGCAATTTACGAAGGAAAATATCTTCTTGGAACATCTTTTGCAAGGCCTATTATAGCAAAGAGAATGGTTGAAATAGCTATTAAAGAAGGCTGTACGGCTATCTGCCACGGAGCTACCGGCAAGGGTAACGATCAGGTAAGGTTTGAGCTTACAGTAAAGGCTTTGGCTCCACATCTTAAAATAATTGCACCTTGGAGAATCTGGGATATTAAGTCAAGAGAAGATGCCATAGATTATGCTGAAGCAAGAAATATTCCTATTCCCGTAACAAAAAAAGATAACTACAGCATGGACAGAAACCTTTGGCATTTAAGTCATGAAGGCTCCGATTTGGAAGATCCTTGGAACGAACCGCAGTACGAAAAGCTTTTAAAACTGATGGTTTCTCCTGAAAAAGCTCCTGACGTACCTACCTATGTTGAGATTTATTTCGAGAAGGGTATTCCTAAAAAGGTTAACGGCGTTGAATACAGTCCTCTTGAAATGATGGATGTTCTCAACAAGCTTGCAGGAGAAAATGGTGTAGGTATTGTTGACATGGTTGAAAACAGACTTGTAGGTATGAAGTCAAGAGGTGTTTATGAAACCCCTGCGGGAACAGTCTTATATGCTGCTCACAGAGAGCTTGAGCTGCTTTGTCTTGACAGAGATACTCTCCATTACAAGGACGTTATTGCACAAAGATTTGCAGAACTCGTATACTTCGGACAGTGGTACACTCCTCTTCGTGAATCCTTGTCAGCTTTTGTTGACAAGACTCAGGAAACTGTTACAGGTACTGTAAGACTGAAGCTTTACAAAGGTAATTGTATGCCTGCAGGCGCTAAATCAGAATACTCCCTGTACAGTGAAGAAATTGCTACCTTCAGTAAAGACGAAGTTTACAATCAAAAGGATGCAGAAGGCTTTATTAACCTCTTTGGTCTTCCGATGAAGGTTAGGGCTCAAATGCTGCAAAACAAAGATATCAAATAGAATTAAGAATATTTTGTAATAAAAGAATATTCACATAGAACAAGGCATACCGGTAGACCATTGGGTTTCAAAAGACCTCTTGATTATGCAGGTATGCCCTTGTTTAATATTTTAGATTTTTAATCCTACTTTAATTGAGGTGTATAATTATGAAACTTTGGGGCGGTAGATTTGCAAAAGGAACAGACAAACTGGTGGATGATTTTAACTCTTCCATACGCTTTGACAGCAGAATGTACAGGCACGATATTCTGGGCAGCATCGCCCACGCAAATATGCTTGGAAAATGCGGAATTATTTCTGCTGATGAAAGCAGTCTGATTCAAAGTACTCTTAAAGATATTTTAATTGATATAGAAGCCGGAAAAATTGATTTTGAGATTGATGCTGAAGATATTCATATGAATATTGAAAAAATTCTCATATCAAGAATCGGAGACACAGGAAAGAAGCTCCACACAGGAAGAAGCAGAAATGATCAGGTTGCTTTGGATATCCGTATGTATCTGAGAGACGAAATAACTGCAATAAAAGAAATGGTTGCGGTTTTTCTAGGTACTCTTGTCAAGATTTCGGAAGCAAATCTTGACACTATTATGCCGGGTTACACTCATCTGCAAAGAGCCCAGCCAATTACACTGGCTCATCATATGATGGCTTATTTCGAGATGTTCAAAAGGGATTACCAAAGACTTTGTGACTGCTATTCCAGATTGAACATACTCCCTCTTGGCTCGGGTGCTCTTGCAGGAACTACTTACCCTCTGGACAGGTACATGGTTGCTCAGGAATTGGGCTTTGACGATGTTACTCAAAACAGTCTTGACGGTGTCAGCGACAGAGACTTTGCTATTGAACTTGCTTCCGGTTTATCAATACTTATGATGCATCTCAGCAGATTAAGCGAAGAAATTATCCTCTGGTCCTCACATGAATTCAGTTTTGTTGAACTGGATGACGCCTACAGTACAGGGTCTAGTATTATGCCCCAGAAGAAAAACCCGGATGTTGCGGAGCTTGCAAGGGGTAAGACAGGCAGAGTTTACGGAAGTCTCATGACTTTGCTCACTGTAATGAAATCCCTGCCTCTGGCATACAACAAGGATATGCAGGAGGACAAAGAGGCAATATTTGATGCTGTGGATACCGTAAAAATGTGTCTGCCTGTTTTTTCAAATATGATTGACACCATGAAAGTTCGCAAGGCTAATATGTACAAGGCTGCTCAGGGTGGTTTTACAAATGCAACAGACATTGCAGACTATCTTGTAAAAAAGGGTATACCTTTTAGAAGTGCCCATGAAATAATCGGAAAGATGGTTCTTTATTGTATTGAAAATAACAAGGCTATTGATGATATGTCAATGGATGAATTCAAAAGCTTTTCAGATAAAATTCAGGAGGACGTATACACTGAGATAAGTCTGGAAAAATGTGTTTCCGGCAGAAAGCTGGTTGGAGGCCCTGCACGAGAAACTGAAGAAAAGGCCCTTGAAAAAGCAAAAGCCTTTATAAGTTCGTTGCTTTAGCATAAAAGTAATATAAGATATTTGTATGGGTTAACTGCTTTAAAGGTTGCACGCCCATACGAATATTTTAGTAATTTATTCAAATGAAAAGAATTATTTTTCCCAAAAGATTGTTGTTATTAATGTATTTATACACTCTGATATCCTGCCGTTTTTTTCAATACATTTTAAGTAATCCTTGGCTTTTGCTATATCGTTATTATCCAATAATTTTATTTGCTTTACCCGATTTATATAGAACTGACAAGCTTCCTCGTATGTTCTATTTATATCCCACACTTGATTTTCGTATGTCAATTCCGGTGAATATCCTAACTGCCAAAGCATTGAAAATGTATTGATTATCGTCTCGTCCAACGCCGAACTCGTGCGTTTAATTCCCAACAACCTCTCAACTTCAAAGTATACAGGATCATTGCGCCTTGTGGGTTTACACAGAATACAATAGCGTTTACTGGCTGCATTCATCTTCTCTAATGCCACTGAATCTGATACTGCCGGAGTCATATGTGCAAATACTAAATCAAAATGTGCGTCATATCTGTTATCCTCCAGAGAGAACTGATTCCAGTCCGCCTGAAATAGATTAATATTATCAAGCCTTAGTTCTAATGCCTTCTTTTTACCATGTTCAATCATTTTAGATGAAATATCAACTCCGGTTACAGTTCTTACACGATCAGCAATTGCAATAGAATAAGCTCCTGCACCACATCCGATATCAAGAACATCACAAGATGGCTTTAGCATTCCTTTTCTTTCCATGTATTTAAGAAAATGATTATTTTCAAATGATGGGATTTGATTATAACACTCTGCCTCCGCCTGTGAATCCCACATAGCCATTGCAGCTTCAGAATTATTATTTTTTATAACCCATTTTTCTCTTATTTCCTCTAACTTCAAACTGCTTCGCCTCCTTCAAATTTATCTTCGGGAATTGGGATTACTACTTTAATCCCGTGATAATCTTGAATTGCAACCGGCATTTTATATACTGCCTCAAGACATTCAGGTGTCATAGTCTCAAATCCGCCGTATGAAAAAATATTCCCATCCTTAAGAAACAGATATTTGTCACAATAACGAAGTGCCAGATTCAAGTCATGTATAACAATGGCTACGGCTATTCCCCACTCTTTTGCAATTCTGCGGATAATACGCAATACTTCATATTGATTTCTTGGATCCAAACTACTTGTAGGCTCATCCAATAAAAGAAACTTTGGCTGTTGCGCTAACGCTCTGGCAAGCATAACTTTTTGTAATTCCCCGCCGCTTATTTCATCAATATACCTCAGTTCTATATACTCAAGCTCCATTTGCCGGATAATATTCTTTACAATATCAATATCATTCCTTGTGGCATCCCATTTGATATAAGGTTTTCTGCCCAGAAGCACGGTATCAAAAACTGTAACTCTTGAGCCCTCATTTTTCTGAGCCACATATGCAATCCTCTTTGCAGCATCTTTTCTATTCATTGATAATGTTTCTTCGCCCGATACATATACTGCACCGCCTTTGGCATGATATATTCCATTCAGGCATTTCAGCAATGTACTTTTCCCAGCACCGTTGTTCCCTAAAATTGCAATAAACTGATTATCCTCAATATCAAAGGAAATTTCATCTATAATTATTTTAGAGTCGTAAGCAAAGGATATATTCTTAATTTTAATCATGCTTTGATTCTCCCTTAAAGAGCAGATATAAAAACATCGGTCCGCCAATAAAGCTCGTAATCGCTCCAATAGGCAAAATAACCGGTGAAACAATAACTCTTGCAAGCGTATCCGCCAACAGCAGAAGTACTGCACCTGCCACAGCTGAAGCCGGAAGCAAATAGCGGTAGTCATTTCCGATAAATATTCTAAGCAGATGTGGTGCAACCAGACCTATAAAACTGATAATTCCCACTAACGCAACTGCTGCCGCAGATGCAAGAGATGCAATAATCATACTGCATAGAATTACAAATTCAACATTTACCCCCAAACTTTTCGCTGTATGATGCCCACTGTTCAATGCATTATAGTTCCAACGGTTAAACATAAAATAAACAAACACTATTACAAAAACAAAAAGAAGTATAATAATCTCTCTGAGATTAGTTCTGCCTAAATCTCCAAACGTCCAAAAAACTACTGCTGCCACCTGAACATCATCAGCAAAATATTGCAGGAGAGTTGTTCCTCCTGAAAACATTGCACTAAGTGCCACACCTGATAAAACCAATGCTTCAGGCCCGATTCTCTTAATTCTGGATAATAACAGCACTGCACCTGCTGAAATTGAGCCTCCTATAAAAGCACACATTGTAACTATATATGGATTGTTTATGGATACTGCATTAGCAGCAGCAGTAGAATTCTGTGTGCCTGCTCCAAATACAATAATTGCCACGGTGGCTCCAAATGCAGCACCCTGTGACACACCCAGTGTGGAAGCTGATGCGAGCTGATTGCGTAAAATACTTTGCATAACAGCTCCTGCCATTGCAAGAATCCCTCCTACCAGCATTGCTGTATAAATACGTGGAAGCCTTATATCAAATACTACTATTTCTGATTTTTTTGTTCCCATTCCTAACAATGTTTTTATTACATCAATAAATGAAATCCCGGAAGAACCTGCACTTATCGCAATCAAGGCTATAGCAAGCATAAAAACAAAAAGAGCTATAATAAAGACTATCTTTTTCCTTGAGACAGCTTCATAGGTTGATTGTGTATTTAACAATTTTCGCATGACCTATTCTCCAATGGTTATTTTTCCAAACCCAAAGCCTTCTTTATCCAGCTGTTTATAATAATCAGAAGAGCCTAACATAAATGAAAAGATTTCTTTAGCTTTGTTAACTGGATCAACATCAGAGAATTGTTTCGGATAAACAACCGATGCTGCGTAATAGCAATCAGCCAAAGCAATTTCTACATTTGTGTAATACCAATTATAGCCAAGCATTGTATATACTTTACCATTCTGTACGGCTTTTAATGATTTATAAAACTTTGTATTGTTTTTGTAATCTTCGTTTACAAGCTTTAAGTTATTGGGATCAAGAAAAATAATATCAGGGTTCATTTCCAGAACTAATTCAGGGTCAATAACAACACCTTTTGAAGATTTGCCCTTGGCTTTGAATACGTTTTTAGCATTAATGGCCATAAACGGCGGGAAGTTCTGATATGTACCTTCAATGCCATGTCCTCCCTTGAAAGATACTGCACCGGAATATACAGATGGCTTGTCTTCATCCTTTATATCTTTCGTCCTGTTGTTCAAATCATCCTGAATTGTCTGTATATATTTAATTACTTCTTTGCAGCGGTCTTCCTTATGACATACCTCTCCGATAATTCTTAAGGACTCATCGTAATCATCTTCAAATAGATTTCCTGAATTGATAGCAACTACAGGGATACCTGTTTTCTCCTGAAGTTTTTCTGCATCCTCCTTTGCATAAGCACATATTATAACATCAGGATTTACTTTTAAAATTTCTTCAACATAAGGAGTGTAGCCGCCGCTTCCTCCTTCACCAACCACCGGCAGACCCTTCCATACATCATAATTCACCCAGTTATAGGCCTTTACCAAAGTCTTTTCTTTTTCACCTTTTTCAACTCCAACAACAAGTTCCTGCGCCTGTGCATAGCACATCATTCTGAGTGCATTCGCCAAAGGTACAACTCGATCTACTTTTTCCGGTATTTCTACTTTTCTTTTTAAAGCATCAACTACAATTCGAGTTTTTACATGAGATTTCTCGGCTTCCTTCAACCCACTATTTCCGCATCCTGCAAAAGATGTAACTATAATTATCACAAACATTGTCAATACTATAAAATTATTAAATTTTGTTTTCATTTTACCCCTCATAACTTATGTTATTTAACTAACCTATAAATCAAATCTGTTATAATTTGAACAGCAATCCAGACACAAATGTTTTCCCTCTTGTACCCTAATCATATTTTCAGAAGTTGCTTCTCCGCAGCATTCGCAATTAATAGAATGAAAAATTCTTGCCCGTTCCGGTATCTGGACTTTTACATCAGTAATGTCAAACAGCTCTTCCGGCAATTTTCCTTGCATATAATCAAAGGATTCTTCTCTTGTCATACCTTTGGGTCTGTCCTTTAAAACCAAGCGAACCGATTTGCCGCTGCTTCTGTCTATAAAAGAAAAAGCTTGTTTTCCTCTCATATGGAATAATAAATTACCTTTACCCACACTGCATCCAAGTATAACCTGAATAGCATCAACTCCGCATGCATCATTTTCAGAAATACATACTACATTTTCATCTTCTGAGAACGTTAATTCAAGTAACTTTATTGCATAAAGTGCAGCCTTATAACCTATTGTTAATCCTCCACATACATGCCCGTGAAATTTTGCGCATTGTTCCCAAAATTGTTCTTCATTAATCATAATTTTCCTCCTAATTCTTTTTTTCAGCACAAAAAAACCAAGAAATTATGAATATGCTTCTGCATAAATTCATACCTTCTTGGCACTATTTACTCTGGTTTAAGCTAACTTACAACTAACAAAAATATAACACACATAGAATCACAGTGTATATATTTTTCACAAAGGCTACTTGCCTAATTTCATGCTTTCATAGCATGTCTTTTGGGTATATTACATTATTTTTACACAAAAGTCAACTGCGTTTAAAAAACTTTTTCAATTCACGTCCTCAATAAGCCCATACTTGATTTTGATTCTGTCCAATTTTTCAATCATAGTCTGAGAAATAATGTACAAGAAAAAAGCTGTAGCAATTGCATGTACAATATCAAACCAAAAGCCCGAAATATAAGTGGCAAATAAGGCCTTCCATGAAAATTGAGATGTAAACATTAACAGTGAGCCTATATTAATAATACCTCCATAAATAATAAAGGTTGCCAACCCTCCAAAAATGCATAAAGAGAGCCTTGTTTTTTTTAGAATGCCCTTTTTATACAGAATACCTGCCACAAATCCAATAATCCCGAAACAAAACATTTGCCATGGCGTCCAAGGCCCCTGACCAAAAAAGAAGTTAGATACAAATCCTGCAACCGCACCCACAAGAAAACCTGCTTCCCCGCCAAAGCACACCCCCGCAATTATTACAACTGCAACTACGGGTTTAAACTGAGGCAGCATAAAAAAAGCGGCACGTCCTGCAACAGCAATGGCAGCCAACACAGCAATAATAATCAGTTCCCGTGCTTGAGGCTTCCTGTTTTCAAATACCATAACAAAAGGCAGCATTGTATACATTATTATTAAGAGACTGATAAAGTAATACTTTCTGTCATTGAGGAAAAACACTCCAAACAGAATGGTTCCCGGAATTATAAATAGAATAAGTATTGCTGCCAATAATGTGCGGCGGCTCATGCGCTTGTCTGTCGGCTTATGCTCTGGCATAGCTTAATCACATCCTCTACTGTTACTGCATCACTGCATATATGCCGTGCCATACGATTCGCCGCAGTAGTATAAAAGCTGTTTCCCGCAAAAAATTTTTTTGCGGTATTTGACGTTATTATACTTCCATCAAAAAACATTGCACAGGTATCTGCATATCTGGCACAAAACTCAATATCATGAGACACCATAACAACTGTTACACCTTGTACAGTCAGTTTTTTTAACAGCTCCGCAAAAGTGTCCTTAAAACATCCGTCAAGACCTTTTGTAGGCTCATCAAGCAGCAATATTTTAGGCTCAAGAAGGAGTATTTTTGCAAGAGCTGCTCTCTGCTGCTCCCCTCCGCTAAGGTCATAAGGATGCATTTTGCGAAGCTCCTCAAGTTGGGTAAGTTCAATAATTTTGTTTACTTTATTTTCGTCAGACAACATTTCATATAAATCCAGTTCAACTGTTTTTTTTACAAATAGTGACTGGGGACTTTGAGGCAGAACTCCCAAATTGTTTTTATACCTTTCCTCCGTATTCATTTTTGCAAGATTTTTTCCGCCTATGAGTATTTTTCCTCTATGGGGTTTATACATTCCGCTGATAAGAGATAATGCAGTAGTTTTTCCCGAACCGTTGCCTCCAACTATACAAAAAAACTGTCCTTGTTTAACTTCCAATGACAGACCTTTGATAATGTCCTGAGCGTTTTTTTCATATCTGAACCATACATCCTTCATTTCAATTGCCATATCACCGGAGACCTTGATGTCAGGAACACTGTGATGCAAGTTTTCAACAACTCTGTCTCCTGTGACGGCATCAAGCCATTTGCGCCCCTCCCTTACTGTCACCGGACAGGCCATATTATTTTTTACCTCCGCATAAATCTGCATTGGTGAAGTCATAGCAAAAAACATGGGATGCTCCATCTTGCTTAGTTTTTCTCCCACACTTTGCGGTGAACCATCTGTAATAATACGCCCCTCGTCCATTACCACAATCCTGTCGGACATAGGAATAATCTCCTCCAGCCGATGCTCTGTCATAATAACTGTCGTGCCTAATTCCCGATTTATTTTTTTCACCGTTTCTATAAAATCCATTGCTGCAATTGGGTCTAGCTGAGATGTAGGCTCATCAAGAATTAGCACTAACGGCTGCATAGCCATAATTGCTGCAAGATTCAGCAGCTGTTTCTGCCCTCCTGAAAGCTCTGTAACATTTTTATGAAACCAAGTCTGTATTCCAAAAAAGTTTGCCATTTCAGCTACACGCAAACGAATTGTTTTATTGTCACAGCCCAGACTTTCAAGCCCAAAAGCAAGCTCATGCCATACCTTGTCAGTCACAATTTGATTGTCAGGATTTTGGAGTACATATCCTATCTGAGTGGCCTGAATACGCTGGTCGATTGCTTCAATTGGCCTACCGTTAAAATGAATTTCCCCTTTTCGCATACCATGGGGCGTTAAGACAGTTTTTAGATGCCTCAGCAGGGTGGTTTTTCCGCAGCCGGACTTACCGCATATGGTTATAAGCTCTCCACTGTCAATACTTAGGTCAATATTTGAAAGAGCAGCTTTATCCTTTTGAGGATATGTAAAGCTCAAATTTTTGATTCTATATGTCTCCATTTGACACCCTCCATAATATTTATGAAAGCAGGCAGTATACATAATATTAAATAAGCACAATAGACAATAATAGCTGAAAAGGAAACCTTTGCCGCCTTTATTGAAGGGAAAAAGCGCATTGTGTTTTCTCCTGCTGCACTTCCTGCCAGCACAATAGTTACTAATCCCATGATAACCGTAAGCACTGCTTTATCACGATTATCGAAGCAAAAGAGTGAAAAGCTGGTGCGGTTTGGCAGTCCGTATCCTCGTGACCTCATAGAATCCGCAGTTTCTATAGCATTTTCCAATGCCCAGGTAGTCATAATAGATACTATGTGTATTCCATTTTTTGCTCTTCTGAGGATATTTCCCTGTGAAACATCCCTTCCAATGCATTTTTGAGCCTTTGATATTACTTTTATCTGTGCCGCATATCGGGGCACAAACCTGAGAACCATTGATAAAATCAATGATAATGACGGTATGATTCTGCCGAATAAATAAATAAATTTGTCCGAGGTCATCACTGCGTTATAACATGAAAACCATAATATTACCGTAACGAACATGCAGGCTGCTGCTATTCCATAAAGTATGGATTCAAGTGTAATTGGATTACCATTTTTCAGATAAAAAAGTATTGTCTTTCCCTCATGATTAAATGCAGGATTTAATAACGACATTAACAGCATCATAGGTATCATGTAGAATAAGTTTATCCTTATGGTTCTTTTACCGTTTAGCATTACCGAATATGTAAAGGCACTTATCATGGCAATTCCAAGCAGTATGGGATGCAAAAAAAACATGCCGAAAAGAATTACCCCAGTGAAATATGCAAAATTAACAATGGGATGAAAGGTTGAAAATGCATCCTTCATTGCTTTATACCTCCCACGTTCATTCCTCCTCCTATGTCTCGGCCCAAATCACAGGTATAAATCCATTCAATTACATCTCCATCCTTTAGCAAATACCTGCTGCAACCATAGTTTGGAAACCAGCCATTAACCTTGTACATCCAACCGCTCAGCTCTCCGCAGTCAAATTCATATAAATTATGTATACCCTCAATGTAATTGCTGTTGTATATGGGTGTCATCTCAAATTCCATATGGATTTTGTTATTTTTCATTTCTCTCAGCAGTACATCAAACACCGATTCCCCCTCATGGAAGATTACTTTTCGGGTTTTATAAATAGTACCGTCCGACGGAAGTACCTCAAGCTTATCTTTGTTGAATTTATCCATATTTTCCAATATTGTTTTGCAGGTTACAGATAAAGTACAGGTTAAGTTCTTCTCCTTATTAATTCTGGCAGACTGCCATTCAACTGGCTTAGGTTTTCCCTTGGGTACCGGGTCAGTAAGGTATTTGTCCTTTTTGCTTTTAGTATCCGAAACTGATTTGTCAGTCTTATTCTCTACTGATTTTGTGGCAGCATCAGTGTTCAACTTTTTAGAAGAAGCAGCTTCCTTTCTATTTATAACTTCTTCTGGTTTTTTTTCAGTTTCAATTTGTGTTTTTTTATCATTTTGACGTATTTCCGTACTCTGGGTACAAACAGTTTTATCAGCTACAGCCTGAGTTTCAATGCTGTCTTCATTAATTTTTGTGGTACTTTTCTGATAGTTTCCGTTACAAAAAAACGCAACTGTTAAAATGCTAAGTATCAGTATAGCTAATAACCAACGTTTATTTTTCATTTGCAACAACTCCCCGGTTATTCAAAATTACTTTTTTACATCAACCATGTCGTAAAGGGACTTTTGACCGTTAGAAAAACGCTCATAGGCAACAAGTGCATACATTCCCTGGTCAGTAGCCATGGGGTCAAGTTCTCCTTTTAAAGTATGTTTGAAGCCTCCACCCTCTGCATAGAATGCCAGTAAAGCAGTCAGCGTGTCATTACCGTTTTTTATAAACCTTTTGTCCTTTTTGGGGTCTATGTTCAGTGAAGTAAGAGCTACTATAACTTGAGAAAGACTTTCACTGCTTGCCTCATTACTCCATGTGCTTATATAGCTGCCATCCTTTTGCTGTGCAGCTGACAGGAAACTAAGTGCTCTTTGGACAGCCGCCGCAACCTTCTCATTATCACGGTATCCGGAAAGTGCTTGCAGAGCCATAGCCGTAATATCTGTATCAGCAGGAGCCTCTGAAGTCAATGACCAGCCGCCACCTTTGATTTCCTTTGATAATATGTATTCAACCAGTTTCTCTCTGGTAGTTTGTACTGCAACCTCCTTGTCAACAGGTATTTGATAACCCTTACTGTCAAGAGCAATTAATGCCCAAACAGGCCCATTCAGCCCTTGCTTTAATAGGGTATTGAAGTCAGCCAGAGGTTTTGTCAGGTCATAGCCGTAAACCTTGGTAACATCCTTTCCGATTGAGCCCAGTGCCAGAATCACCCTGTCATATTCAGTGTATTTTGTATTGTGCAGCTTTCCGGATGTTTCTTTAAGCTTCTTTTCTACATTTGAGTAATACTTAGCATAGTAGCTGTCAGGTACCTTGATACCCGAACGGGCAAGGGACAAAACTGTCCACTCGCCCCCTATACTGCCGACAGCAGGGTTTGAAACTGTTTTTTGCATCAAAGCCCCGGTTTCTTCAATATACTTCTTTACTTCTGCTTTCTGGCTGTATTCACCATTTCTATACTCATATACCTTCAAGGCAACTACTGCTGCCATTTCTCTTGTTGCTAACCCTTTTGGATTAAATTGTCCCTTATCTCCCACCAATAATCCAAGTGCTGTAACTGTTTCAACGTCCTCTTTAAAGCAGGCAGTTACTTCATTAATATCTTTTATCGCAGTAGTCGGCTTGATTGGCTTAACTCCTAATGCTTTGATAATGATTGCTGCCATTTGCTCCCGGGTAATTTTTTCATTTGGGTTAAATTTATTACCGCTTCCCGAAACAATTCCGGCTTTATATGCGGCATTAACATACGGATAAAACCAATTTTCCTCATTGACATCATTGAACTTGATTACATTTTTAGCCTTAATATCCAGTCCAAGAACAGAAACCATTATCTTTGTAAATTCAGCTCTTGTAATGTTAGCCTTAGGGTTAAAATTGCCCTTATTTCCTCCTGCAAAACCTTTCTGTGCAGCAAATCCGACTGCTTTATATGCCCATGAAGAGACAGAATCTGCGTCCTTATAGATTTTATTCAAATCAATGTTATCGGTTTTTGTTTTTTCTTCTGCTTCTTTATTTTGTGTTTTATCCTTTTGGGAAGTATCAGTGGTCTTTTCTCCTGAAGTTGTTGTTCCTCCCGGATTTTCCCACTTGCCTAAGTCCTCTCCCAAATCTGCACCTAAATTTGTAGTATATCTCCATTGAAGCGTATCTCCTGCTTTAAGGACATATTTAGTTGCACCATAATCAGGATACCATCCATTAACATTGTACATCCACCCACTGCCGCTGCCGTGGTCAAATTCTCCGTCACCGTCTATTGACTGTATATACACGCTTCCATATGCTTCCGTCCATCTGTATTTACAGCTTATGTTCCGTTTATCTAATTCTCTTTTTAATAATGTCCATGCCGTGTCTCCTGATTGAAGTTCCACTTGTACAGGTGAAATGACATTACCCTTATTAATGGTAAGCTTGTCCACTGACAATGTTATATATTTCTTTGTTTCACCATTATCCGGAGCTTTAACAGCACTTGCCGAGTAAGCAATATAGTCAGTAAAGTGCTTTGTTTTTACAATCAAATCACTTCCGCTGTCATAGGCATACTCACTTTTATCTCCGGCCAATCCTGCGGAATCACTTTCATATTTTTGAATAGGGTGAATTTTTCCGCTTTGAATATATGCAGCTTCCTTCCCCTGCATTCCTTTGAAGGTCAAAGCAACATAACCGTCAAATTCTATTCCTGCACTATCTCCCATTGTAAAAGCCTGAAGGATTGAATCAAGCTTCTTCCCTGACGGGATAATATCATTAACTTTATTCTTTATATCATTATTGGCAGTATCTTTTGATGTTATCAGCTCAATTTGTGATGTATTTCCGGAGGTTACCTTTATTCCTTTTGGAAACAAAGCCGTAACATTTCCCTTGACTGCAACTATTTCAGGCAGGCTGCTGTTTAAAGGTAAATCAGCCAAAACCTTTGAGGACTTGCTATCAGGGATTTCTACAGTAATTTCCCTGCTACCGTCCTCCGAGGTTATGTTAACTTTATAATCATCATTATCTGAAGGGATTTCAACTTTAGGCTTATCTCCGTCCGGAATTTCCTGTGTTTTTGGATTATAAACTATTGCAAAACTCTTCTCACTTTTATTCTCTGATGAATCTGACGCACTAACGGTTATTGTATTTAAGCCCTCGTTTAAGTCAACCTTGTAGGTTCCGTTTATTCCTTCAACCTCATTGTTGCCAAGCTTGACAACAGGCACAACGGGCCCGTCAACCGTATCGCTTGCACCTGCCGTAAAGGTCAGTACAGATGCATTAACAGATTTATCCGACAAATCGGTTGATATCTCCGGTGCTGTAATATCAATGGGTTCAAGAACTTTTTCTGTAAAATCATATATGCTTTTCTCGCCATTCAGCTGTCTTAGATATTCATCCAATGCATAGGTAGCCTGTTCTGTAGCCATTGAAAGGCTTCCTGCATTACTTTTTTGCCAGTTAAAAGTACCATCCTCATTTTGCAGGCTCAAAATAAAGCTTATAAGATTTCCCTTTGCCTTGGTAAATTGTTCTGATTGGGGGTCTTTTCCGTTAAAACACAACCCCATCAATACCTGCGCAGCCGTATTTACATTATTCTCCGCAGACCAGGCTCCGGCCCCAAAGCCTCCATCCTCGCCTTGTCTTTCTGCCCATGCTGTAACAACCTTGTCTACGGCTGTTTTAACTTCAGGGTTCACGTTATAGTATTTTCCCAATGCAGTTAAAACAAAACCAACTCCATCTTCTCCCCCTGTGGGATTTGCCAGTGTAATAAGCTTATTAATAATATCATCTCTTGTAAAACCTGCGTCGGCCGGAATTTCATAGTTAACCGCATCCAAAGCCAAAAGCCCGAAAGGTGTAGTATAAATGCCTCCCTCGGTATTAACATTTTTCATATCTCTCAAATTACACAATTCTGCCAGAAGGTTTTTTCCGTTGATATTTGTGGGGTCTCCGCCTGCTGCAAGAATTCCAAGAATATACTTTCCATATTGTCCTGAATTTGCTGCCGGCAGGTCTCCTCCATTAATATCATTCAAATAAGAGACGGGAACTTTTTTGCCAAGCCCATTAATGGCTATTGCCATCCAGTGTTTCTGATAGTTGAAGCCGGAGTCATCAAACTTTTCAATGAGTTTGTCCGTTGCTTTATCTAATGCTTCTGCAATTGTTTGCCTTGTAACAGGAAAAGTATCTTTTTGATTAGTATTTATCTCCGTAAAGTTAACTTTAAAATCAGACGGATTGTCGTATGCGAACACAGAATTTATTCCCGTGAAGGAACTCATTAATATGCAAAGTAAAAGTACTAATGAACTAATTTTTTTAAACATTTTGCCCTCCTAAACTAATATATATTCAAAATTTTACTGCTCCCCATTGGCCAGTCGTTTAAGTCTTAATTTTTATGGTACATTATTAATAGTTACACTTTTACTCCAAGAGTGGACATATTGCAGTCCGGTGTTTAAAGCTCCCGTAGTAAAAAACTTGTTATCTACATATAAATAGCATGGGGTATTCTCAGTTACCTGAGGCACATTTATTGATACATTACCATTTGTGCCTGTAGTACCGCTTGCCATAAGCGCACCATCTGAGGCTCTTACAAGCTTAACAGTTGCCCCTGAAAGGTCGTTAAAGCCTGTAAGTATCCAATTATATATATCCGTAAATTTCTGAGCCTTTACATTTACATTAAAAGAACTCCCCTCATTATATGAGGATTGTATACTTGTGTAGTTGCTCATACAGGTATAGAAAGACTCCGCCGGAATTGCATAATACCAGGTCATTTTATCACCATTCTGCATTGTATAAGCTCCACAGCTATAGGAAGGAAGTTCATCGGTTGTAGGAGAAGCCCCCCTCCATACCCTGAACATCCAGCCCGAATAATAGGATGAATTAGGTGTAAAATATGCTTCTGTCTGACCTCCGATACTGGATACATATGTACTCGCACCGCTTCCTAATGCAATATGGCTTATAGCTTTATCGCCGCAAGCCTTATTCAGCGCATCGTATGCTGTAAAGCCAGTTGAATCGTTAAGTGTTACCTGATATTCATTTAAAATTGAGCCGCCGTTTCCACCTGCACTGTAGCCCTGAATTCTAACTGTTACAGTTATTGGATCTGCTGCAAATGCTATTCCTGTAAGCATTGTGCAAATAATAGCCGCCATCATAACCAGACATAATATTTTTTTGAAATTTTTTCTCACTGTTCTACCTCCATTAGTTTTCTTAACCGGCCAATGGTTCATCGCAATCAACATTACACCACGTAGGTACGTTTGTTATCCAGAGTTACTCTGGTTCTATTTCTTCAAGCAGTTTTTTTCGAACAGGCTTGATTCCTGCATCCTCCAGAATTCTCGGCCATTTTCCCAGACGGGACTTGATATACCCGAAAGCCGGAACCTCTGACTTTTTTGGCACCCTGCCAAGCTCGTCAGCAATGTCACGAAGGTACTGATAAAGCTGCTCATCACTTTTCTTCTTATAAAGCTTAATATATTCTCTGCATAAGTCTTTTTGCCGTCCGGCTAGTTCTAAATCCCTGCTTTCTGACTTTAAAGACTCTTGAGATTGGATTTTCTGACTGCAATTTTCTGCCTTCAGATATATCACTCCCTTTTACAAAAAATCTTCCACGGAGCAATAAAAAAAACACTACCTCTTTTTTTGTGAGGTAATGCTTCCGTTTTTCGATCAGCACCGTGCAGTTGTCGACATTTCTGCATTCGCTATCCCATTTTCAAATTAATAAATATGGTATAAAGCGCAAAATAACATATGAATTTTAAGATAATAATCCGTCAACTTCTAAAGCTTAATTGACTTTGTGAGTTCTTCAATCCGTACAGGCTGATTACCCTGTACAATAATTTTAACTTCACCATAGTCAATCCCCCGAAGAATCCTTACAAGCTTTTTTTCCTTTTCAGACAGCTTACCATTCGGATTATCCTTTTTCAGGCTCATGGAATCAACCAATTAAGTACACCCCCTATCGTTCGTAGAGTCTATGGTACAAAATAACAGGCAGGTCTTCTGGCTCAAGCATCATTATTCCTTTCACCTTCCCGTTTCCAGTGGTACTTTGAAAGAAACTCCTCTTTTACAGCGGCGGGACCGCGTGGGATTTTAAACCCAACTTCCCTTTTCACCGGTTCATGTTCAGTATTTTCAACACAACCGACACCTGTTTTTCATATTTAGTTTTTACATATTTAGTTTCTCACATATAGTTTCTAATATCAACTATATAATATTACGTGCAATTTGTCATGTAAATTTTATCTTTTTTGATATTTTTTACTAATAGATGTAGTATAGGTTCATATAATTAATTACATTCTGCAGCTTGTTTAATTGAAAGTTTTTTTGCAAGCTTTACTGCCTCATAGGCATCTTTCGAATATCCGTCTGCTCCAATGGTTTTTGCATAATCGTCATCTACTACTGCTCCGCCAATCATAAACTTACAGCCTACATTTTTCTCTTTTGCAAGTTTAATCACTTCCTCCATTTCTACCATTGTGGTAGTCATTAAGGCAGAAAGACCTACTATATGAGCCTTTAATTTCTTCGCTTCGTCTATAATTCTCTCTGCACTTACGTCCTTTCCAAGGTCATGTACTTTGAAACCATAGTTTCGAAGCATTAATCCGACTATGTTTTTCCCTATATCATGAATATCTCCTTTTACTGTAGCTATAACAACAACAATATCTTCTTTCTCTTCTTTTTCACCTTTTTGTTTTAGCAGAGGCTCTAAAAATGTAAAGCCGGACTTCATTGTTTCAGCACTTTGAATAAGCTGAGGGAGAAAATATTTCTTTTCATCAAATAGCTTTCCTACCTGATTAATTGCAGGAATCAAATATATATCAACAATATCCTGAGGTGGTGTTTTTTCTGCTATTGCCTTTTCTATAAGCTTATCAATACCTTCATTGTCACCATTTAAAACTGCGTCAAAAATTTTGTCACAGGTTTTTTTCTCAGCTTCCTTTTTTTCATTTCCATCCTTAACAGGCTTATCCATGCTGCTAAAATATGAAATGTAATTTCTGCTGTTTACGTCATTTGTCATAATAACATCACAGGCCATTTTAATGCACATAAGCAAATCACTGGAGGGATTTGCAATTGCCATTGTAAGTCCCTTAGCAATAGCCATTGACAAAAATGCGGCGTTCACCCAACCTCTTTCAGGCAAACCGAAAGATACATTGGAAAGTCCCACAATGGTTCCACATCCGAATTCCTCTCTGCACCATTGTATAAGCTTCAAGGTTTCCAGTGCTGCCTCCTGATTTGAGGAAACAGTCATAACAAGTCCGTCTACCACAATATCACTTTTTTTATAGCCATAATCAGAAGCCTGATTGAACACCTCTTGAACTATAACCTGTCTCTGTATAGCCTTTTCGGGAACTCCCTCATCATTTAACGGAAGGAGTATGAACATTGCCCCATATTTTGCGGCTACCGGCAATAATTTATCAAGTTTTACTTTTTCCTGAGATATTGAATTTATAAGAGCACGTCCGGGATAGATTCGTAATGCAGCCTCAAGCACCTCAGGAGATGAAGAATCCAGACACAACGGAGCATCACAAACACTCCCCAGCAGTCTTACTGTATTTAGCATTACTTCCTTCTCATCTATGCCGGGCATACCTACATTTACATCCAGAATATCAGCACCTTTTTCCATCTGTTCAAGTGCAAATCTTCTTATTTCGTTAGTTGAGCCTTCCTTTAGCTCTGCCTGCAGTTTTTTCTTACCAGTTGGGTTAATCCTCTCTCCAACAATTGCAACAGGTTTATTAATACCAAAAAACACCGTTTTGGCGGATGATGTTATTGCACTATATTCACTATACTCAAAATGTCGTGGTTTTAAATCTCCGCAGTTCCGGTAAAGCTCCTTTATATACTCCGGCGAAGTTCCGCAGCAACCCCCAATGATATTTACACCTGCTTGTATAAAGTTTTCTGCAAAAGAGCCAAACTCTTCAGGGCCCATGTCAAAAACAGTTACATTATTCACAAGCTTTGGCAGGCCTGCATTTGGTTTAGCCATAAGAGGTACTCTGGCGTATGGTTTCATTCTGGTTATTATTTCCACCATATGTTCAGGCCCTGTAGAGCAATTACAGCCCACTGCATCAGCACCAAGACTTTGAAGAGTTATTAGGGCAGTAACCGGGTCAGTCCCCGTAAGTGTCCTCATACTTTCGTCAAAACTCATGCTTACACACACAGGTAAGTCACAGCTCTCTTTGACAGCTAATAGGGCAGCTCTGGCTTCCTGTATATCCAACATTGTCTCTATAACAAATAAGTCAACTCCCCCTGCCAGCAGCCCCTGTACCTGTTCCTTATATATGTCCACACATGCTTCAAAAGACATATCACCAAGAGGCTTAATAAATCTTCCCGTGGAAGCTAAATCACCTGCAACCAGACATTTTCCTGCTGCTGTTTCTTTGGAAAGCTGTGCAAGCCTCTGATTAATTTCAAAGGTTCTTTCGCCCAGCCCGAACTCCTCAAGTTTTACCCTGTTTCCACCAAAGGTACAAGTATAAATTATGTTTGAGCCTGCATCTATATAAGCCTTCTGAATTTCCTTTATTGCATTAGGGTTTTCTATCACCCACTGTTCAGGACAAACACCTGTGGGCATTCCTCTTTTTTGGAGTTCAGTCCCGGTGGCACCATCAAGTATTTGTATTTTTTGTGAAACAAGTTTTTTAAATTGCACTTTATCCATTATATATTCAATTCTCCTTTATCCTCTACTCCGGCAATGGCAATAACCGATTTTTCAGGAATAAGCATAAACTTTTCGGTAAGCGCCATATTGAGCCTGAAAAGCTCCAGAGCTTCAAAAATATCTTTCTGATATAAAAGCGGCAAATCCCCAAAACCTGGACTGTATCTATGTTTAGTTAGTTTTTTACCTTCTCTTATAAGCATTTTGTTCAGCATCTGAACAAGCCAGTCAAGTGCAGCATCTGCAGTTTGGGATGCAACCGAGTCAAGAATCAGTCCCGCTGATGCATTGCCTTTTTCTATTTCAGTAAAAACTTTTTTTGATACTTCATGTCCTACAGTGGCTGCCATAAGAATAACGCTGTGACTATCTTTTAAAAGCTTTGACAGACTTTCACTCATTAAGCTAATGTTGTTGTCCAGCACAACTCCGGATACGCTCTTTTCCTTTATAGGTATATTTATATAAGCTCCCGACGGTTGACAAAGATAAGTTCCCTGTTTAATACAGTCCTCTATTAAGGATAAGTCACTTGCCTTTAGCTCAGTAACACCGTTCCGATAGCCCAGTCTTGATAATATCCTGTCTTTATTCGGAACAGCAGGAATATTCTCAAAGTATTTAATTTTACTTTTTAAAGTCTCATCCAATTTGCAGCCCACTCCATTAGATAAATTTTAATTATTACCTGTTATAATTACCACTGAGCAAATAATATCTTATTACAGGATTATTTACTATTTATTTCAATTATACCTGTGTTTCATATATTTGTCAGCCATGCTGTTTCTTTAACTCATAAAATAAATCCTATCTGCTAAAAGTATTTTACCCTAGCATTGTACTTATTACAAAAAGATATTAAAAAAGAGCCTAAGCTTCAAGTCATTTATGCCGACCTATAGCTTACCCTCTTTATTTAAATAACTTCCATATGCCAAGCCTTATAAGCTGTGATTATGAATATGGAAATGCCTGTGGTCTTTCCCGTCGTGACTGTGATAATATTCATCAACAAGATTTACACTTTTTAACAAATCAATATTCTCCAAAAGTTCAGCGGTTGGCATATCTGCCGCTATTTTATGATTTTCATCAAATAATATGGCTCTGGACGAAATTTCCTGTACAAGTTCAAGATTATGAGTTGATGTAATTAATGTTTTGCCTGCTTTATTCAGCTTTACAAGGAATTCTACCAGCCATCTCTGAGTTCTTGGGTCAAGGCCGTTCATGGGTTCATCCAGTACAAGTACTTCCGGATTCAGTGACAGCACACAAGCAACAGCAACCTTTCGCTTTTCTCCTCCGCTTAATTGATATGGTGGTCTGTGCTTAAAATCCTGAATATTCAATAAATCCAGACAATCATTGACCCTTTTGTCAGTTTCACTCTCGCTCAAGCCCATTTGTCGTGGGCCAAAGGCTATTTCATCATATACATCTGCACAAAAAAGCTGAGTGTCAGAGTTCTGAAATACAAAACCAATTTTCTGGTGAAAACTTTTTGCAAACTCTGCATCCTGAAGCTTTTTATGGGTTATTTCTTCAGAATTGAACCTGTAACTGCCTCTGTTAGGAGATATTATACCGTTGATAAGCTTTAATACAGTGGATTTACCGCTTCCGTTGGGGCCCATCAAGGCTATTGCTTCACCCTTTGTTATATTTAAGCTTATATCATTTAATGCCGGGATACCCGAATATGAATATGTTACCTTGGATAACTCAATCATTAGAATTTACCTCTCTGCTACTGGATATATACCAAACTGATTTATACATTTCATTTTATATAGAAAAATAGAAAAGCTATTATAGTATTAATTGCAATATATATAATATCATAAAAAGTGATTTTAAACCTTCTATTGACCTTGTATTCTCCGGTGAAGCCCCTGCACTCCATAGCACTGTACATATCTTCGGACATTTCTTTTGATTTAATGAACATTATCCCCACAATTCCCGATAATGCCGTGTATTTGCTGCTGTTTTTACCTACTGACCTGAGTTTTAACGCATATAGCATATTCAGTGAAAATTCTCCCAAAAGAAGAATATATTTTATTGTTATATCCAAAACCAGTATAAATATGTCCGGTATGAAAAAAGCCTTCAGTGCGTTAGTGATATTGTTCCATTTCGTTGAGTGTGAAATAATATTAACAGCCATAACTGTTGCAAAAACTTTGGGAGTAATCATTTTTATGCTGTAATAGTTTCCCCAAAAAGCTGCCGGCAATAGTATTACAAATGTAAATGCAGCAACAACAAAACCAGCCTTCAGAATTTTAATAATATCTTCCGCCCTCATCATGCTTAATACTGACAGAAGATATACGTTTACAATTACTATAAATGTGAAGCTGCGTGATAGTGATAAAAATAATATAAGAAAAAAAGTTAATGCGACTTTCAAAACTGCACTTACTTTGAGCGTTTCTTTATTATATCCCCCTTGACTTCTGATTCTTGAAATCAGGCTCAACAAAGACAGGATACTTTTGTTTATAAAAGTATCCTTATCAGATTTAGGTACATATACATTTTCAGTTAATAACCATTCAGGCATATTTCCGCCTGCTAAGTCCTGTGTATTATTCATTATTGCTCCCGGGTTTGCTTTTCTTAATACTACCTATAATTTTAAACAAAATAATCAAGATTGCAACACCTGCTACAGCAGATAAAATATATCCGGCAATCTCAGGCAGCCCACCTATAGTATAGTCTGGCATAATTGACTCAAAATTAAACCCGTTTTTCATTCCCTCAGGTACAAATCCAAGGGATTTTCCTCCGGTTAATACATCCTTTATTTCGTCCGCACCCCATTCACCCCAAGCTGTTCCCGTAGCAAGAAGTCCAAGGGGCGTAAGGCAGATTAATGCAATTATCAAGCCATAAATAGCTTTTGTCTTTTTTTTAGCTCCTTCATATATTGTACCGGGAGATACCTTCTTAATGAATGCAAATATTACAACAGTAAATAAGGCTTCCACTATACCGGCAACCAGCAGATGGGGTATTGTCATTGCAGGTATTGAAACTCCTAAAGCATACGGGCTGTACAAAGGCTGACCTGCCGGATTTTTGAATAATACCGGCTGTATGCCAAATTCTATTGCCGCACATAAAGCCGCAATATTTATACCAAAATATGAAGCAAGTATAATTCCGATATACTCGCCTTTTTCCGACTTTACCCTGTCTTTAATGAATTTATAAATAAAATAACCGATAAATGGAAGCACAAAGGCCATATTAAAACAATTTGCACCAAAGGCGAGTATTCCTCCATCGCCAAACATTAATGCCTGAATAAGCAATGCGACTGTAACCGAAATACAGGCTGAAAATGGTCCCAGCAGTATGGCAATCAAGGTTCCTCCTACTGCATGACCTGTTGTTCCTCCGGGGAGCGGTACATTAAACATCATCATTAGAAATGAAAAAGCTGCTCCTATTCCCAACAATGGTATTTTTACTTTTGATACTTCCTCTTTCACCTTCTTTACTGCTATTGTCCACACCGGAACCATAGCTGCCCCCATAGCCGCACAGGTTGACGGACTTAAATAATTATCCGGAATATGCATAGTAAAACCACCCTTTCAATAAACAGTGAATTTCGAAAAAATTAAACCCAAAAAAGAGCTAGTTCTTTAGCTTCTTTTTTGGGTTCATCCCAAGGTTTATAATAACAAAACACAAATATATTAATCATTCAAAAGTCTTCATGACTTTATTTACTAGATTAATATATCATAACGCCAAAATTTAAGTCAATAAAATTTTATAGGCATTACGACTTTTTTAATGGTGCTCATGCTCTTCAATTGCATGCTGTAACAACTTATACAATTCTGCTACCGACTTAACTTTTTCTTCGGTTGTCATGCTTTCAAAGAACTTCTCATTACTGACAGCTGCGACAACAATTTCAGTTATCAAACTGTCGCTGTTAGGTCCGCACATACGCGCTCACCTCCTTCCTAAATCAATTACTCTCTCACAAGTTTTGGCAACTAAAGCTTGTTCATGGCTTATAACAACTACACCAATATTATTTTCTCCGGCATAATTAAGAACAATTCTCCATATCTGTGCCTGTGTAATTGCATCGAGCATTGTAGTCATCTCATCGGCAATTATAAATTTGGTCTTTTGATTTAATACACGAAGTACACAGAACCTTTGAAGTTCTCCCCCGGATAATTCTGTAGGCCATCTGTTCAGCCATCCTTCTTTAATTCCCATAGCATCCATTAATTCTTTGGAGGGTTCACCTGACTCACTAAGGATTTTGCTCATTTTCCACAAGGGATTTACAGCTCTCTCAGGATGCTGGAAAATCAATTGTACAGGATTGTAATCTCTTTTTTTGCGTTGGCAGCCTTCCAATATAACCTTTCCGCTTTGAGGCTTTTCATATCCTGCCAGAATTTTTGCAAGAGTGGTTTTTCCATAACCGCTGGGTGCTACCAAGCCCACGATTTCGCCACTCTCAACATAAAAATCAACATCCTTTAGAATATTTTTTTCCTTGTTATATTTAAAATTTATTTTCTCTGCTCTAAGTCGCATAAAAGCATCTTACCTTTCCACCTCGGATTTCCTGAAAATCCGGTTTTTCTTCGCCGCACCTTACTCCTTTTTTCTGGCATCTGTCCCAAAAAAGGCAGCAGTTTGGAAGCTCGTTGGGCAAGGGCTGAGAACCTTCCAACGGCACAAACTCATTATTTGGCAACGCTCTGTTCAATGCCTTTGTGTAGGGGTGTCTCAGCTTTTCTCCTGTTCTGTCAAAATCAGATACGCTTGCAACTTCCAGAGTTGTCCCTGCATAAAAAATTGCAATACTGTCTGCAATTTTAAGAGCTGCCTGTATATCATGAGTAATCATAAGTATTGCACAGCCCTTATCAGCAAACTCTCTGAAATCCTTTAGAACTTCACTTAATGCCTCTTCATCAAGCCCCGGTGTCGGTTCATCTGCAATAATTACTTTTGCATCAGAGGCCAGTGCCGTAGACAGCAGCACTTTTCTGACCATTCCTCCCGATAATTGAAAAGGATAATAGCTTTCAACTTTCTTTCCAAGTCCATATTTACTGAATAAATTTGAAACAATACTATCTTTCTTTTTCTTATCCGCTACAGATATACCTACCTGTTTTCCTACCTGCTGTAATGGGTCCAGGTAGTTTACAGATTGTGGTATGAGAACTATTTCTTTACCCCGTAACTTTTTCTGTTCTTCTTTAGTCAGAAGCTTGCCTTTATAGGTTATTTCCCCTTCTGTAACGGCATTGTCCGGCAAAATATCAAGTATGGCATGAGCCAGCAGGCTTTTCCCCGAACCGCTGGAACCGACTACTGCCAATATTTTGCCCTGGTACAATTCTATATCAAGATTAGTTATTACCTTTAAATTTTGTCTTCGAAGTCCCTTTGTATATTGTGAAAAAGACACTCCCAGATTGCTTACCTGCAAAATCGGTTTTTTATCCATTTCATTCTCCTACTTGTACGCAGTCTTTGGATTTATCAGCTTTTCTATATTCTTGCCTATGCAGTCTACCATCATGGATATCAAAACCAAGCTAAGTCCCGGAAAAAACGCCAACCACCATTTTCCTGAGGTCAGATACTTCATTGATTCCGACAGTATGACACCTATTGCAGGTTCATGGGGAGGTAATCCGAAGCCTAAGAAGGTTATTGATGCTTCATGTAAAATTGCATGTGGAAACACCAAAACAATTCCAACCACAAGCTGTGGGATTACGTGTGGCAAAATATGTTCCTTGGCTATATAAAAACTGCTTTTGCCAAATTGTCTTGAAATCTTTGTATATTCAAGTTCCCTTATTTGCATTACTTCCGCCCTGATTACACGGGTCAGGGAAGTCCAGTGTGTAAGGGTAACTCCTATTACAATACCTTTTAGTCCTCCACCCACAGCTATTGAAATCAATATTACAACTAATGTATGAGGTACTGATAATACTAAGTCAATGAGCCACGAGATGACATAATCCACTTTGCCGCCCAACATTGGTCCTGCTACCCCCAGAAGCAACGCAATAAATCCGCTGCTTAGAGAGCATAACATACCAATTTTCATACTCAAACTTAATCCCTTTACTGTTCTAAGCAGCATATCTCTGCCTACCCAGTCAGTACCAAAAGGATGCTCCGTATTTGGCGAAGCAAATATGTTTCCTAAATTTACTCTCAGGGAGTCTGTATTTATCAGATTTCCTGCAATCAGCACCACTGCCAGGAGTATTCCAAAAGCAGCTGTGGATGCAATAATCCGTTCTCTTACTCCAAATGTTAACCGTGCCGACTTATCTGTAATTTCAATATTGTCTGTTCTTTCCATCAACCCCTCTGCGCCTCCCGGATTCTAGGATCAATTACTCTGTATAATAAATCTGCTATAGTATTGCCTGTATACACAAATAACAGGCTGATAATAACAATCCCCATAAGCAGTGGTAAATCACCCTTCAAACCAGCCTGAACCACGGCTCGTCCAAGTCCGGGATAAGAAAACACCTGTTCAACAAATATTGCTCCTCCGAACAATTCGCTAAAAGACAGAAATTGAAGAGTGATTGCAGGCAATGAAACATTTTTTACAACATGATTGAATATGATACTTTTCTTGTTCTCACCACGTGCTTTTGCAAATAATACATAATCCGTTGTAAATATCTCTATAACCTTCTGTCTTGTATGCATACATATATTAGATATTCCTATCAGGCTGAGTGTAAGGGCAGGTAAAATAATATGGCTGATTTTATCAGCTAAGCTTACATTCTTTGCAACAGTTCCAATTGGAACGCTTAATGCAACAGGAAACCATCCCAGTGAGACAGCAAATATCATAACGAATAATATTCCCAGCCAGAAAGTAGGCGTTGAGATTAATATATAGCAATAGGTATGAATAATCTTGTCTATTGTTTTTCCTTCATTTGCGCCTGCTACTATTCCCAGAACAAAACCCACAACCCCTGATAAAATCCAAGCTATACCCATTAGAGCAAGTGAAGACAAAAACTTTTGTCCTATCACCTCAAGAACAGGGCGTCTATAAATCATAGACGTTCCCCAGTCCCCCTGAAGTATTGACGAAAACCATGCCAAGAAGCGTTCAACAGGGGGCTTGTTCAGCCCCCAATGCTCTGCTATCAAGGCTCTTTGCTCTGCTCCTACTTTTGTACTTGCACCAACATAAGCTGTAACCGGATCTATGGGAGATAATTCCATAAGTATAAAGGTAACCAGACAAACCGCTACCAAAAGTGTAATGAATTTTATAATCTTTTTTGTCAGGAACCTTCCTATACTATTACTTTTTGCCACTTTTCTCCTCCTCTGTCCAAGCTGTCAGTAAATAACCTTTACTGCCATGACCACTCAGCTACATTATCGAATATTCTTCCTCCATGAGGCTGTACTGTTGGATTGCCAAAAGAAAAACCTTTAGCAGCAAGATATACGTGGTTTGCATTTGCAAGCCAGCAATAAGGAGCATCTTCCTTAGCTGAAGCCTTATATTGCAGTGCTTTCCAGTATGTAATAGCTTCTGCTTCATTTTTAGCAGCAAGTGCCTTGTCTATGTTTTCATTAACTACTGTATTGTCATAGCAGCCGGAATTATCCCAGGCTACTGAGCCTCCGGCAATTCCGCCGTAATAGAGGTTATACAATTCGGACGGATCACCTGAGCCGAAGCCATAGAATACCGCTTGCTGATGGATGTCAGGCAAAATAGTATCCCATGTGGTCTTTTTTAAATTAACTTGAATTCCTATTTCTTTTGCCACATTGACAAACTCAAGGGCCATTTCCTGTCTGTATACACCATCAGTATAAAGTAAATCAAAGGCTGCTTTCTTTC
This sequence comes from Ruminiclostridium papyrosolvens DSM 2782, assembly GCF_029318685.1. Lineage (NCBI taxonomy): Bacteria > Bacillati > Bacillota > Clostridia > Eubacteriales > Oscillospiraceae > Ruminiclostridium > Ruminiclostridium papyrosolvens. The sequence goes on along the minus strand of NZ_CP119677.1, from coordinate 1,339,303 downwards.
CGTCTTTTTCTGCTATGCCATCCTTATCGCTGTCTGACCAACCGCCTTCAGCCAGTATTTTTTTTGCGGCCTCCACATTGGCATATTCCTTAGCTGTTAACACAGTTTCCTCATTTAGCCACGGCATCTTTTCAAGTCCGGTTGTAGAAACGCTGCCATAGCCGTTCAACACGCCTTTTACTATTTTTTCTCTGTCAACCGCAGTATTAAGTGCTTTTCTGATAGAAATGTCACTGGTAACATTATTACCCATTACAGCACCGTCTTTTGCTTTCTTTCCCTCATTGGGTATCATGGGAAAGCAAATTCCATAACATTCAATGCTTGGTATATCAACTATTTGAGTGCCCTCAACGTTTTGTTTAGCCAAAGTACCATTTATTTGTGCTGCATCCACATCCCCATTTTTGACAGCTGCAAAAGCTGCATCTGTTTCCATGAACACCATTGTAAGCTTTTTGATTTTGGGAGTTTCTCCGTAATACTTATCGTTTGCTTCTACAATAACCTGTTGTCCCTTATCCCATTGTAGAAACTTGTATGGGCCCGAACCAACCGGATTGTCCTTGAAGCTGTCATCATGTGCATGTTTTGGTACTATTCCAAGGTAAGCAAGCCTCTCAAGAAAAGGTGAATAAGGTCTGGTTAATTTAAAGGCAACCGTCTTAGCATCAACTTCCTTAATGCTTTCAATCATAGTTAAATCAATATCAGCACCTGCTTTTTTAGCTGTTTCATATGTATAAACAACGTCCTCAGCTTTTACTGAAGTTCCGTCAGTAAACTTGGCAGCTCTGAGAGTAACCGTCCACGTCAGCTTGTCATCGGATACTTTGTATCCGGCAGCCAAATCGTTTTCCCATCCTAGCTTCTTGTCTCTTTTGAATAGTGTGGAAAAAAGCACCTTTGTTATCGAGCCATGCCCCCCCGTAGTGGAATCAAACCCCGACTCGGGCTCCGAACCTATCGCTACAACTATTTCGCTATTTTTAATTCTATTTTCTCTTGAAGATGTTTCTTTATTGCCACCACATGCTGAAAGCCCGGTAACAGTAATGGCACAAATAATTAATGCTGCTGCAAACTTTCTAAAGTTCATTTTGCTCTCCCTTTAAATTTTTTATTTTTGCACACAAAAAAGCCAAGAAATAATGAATATGCTTCTGCATAACTTCATACCTTCTTGGCATCTTTTCACTTTAGCTTTAAGCTAGTTTATATCTAACATCAAACATAATATTTTTTTAAGGCTCCTTGCCCGATTCCATATCTTCATGACATGTTCTGTTTGGTATATTACATGATTTTAACAAAAAAGTCAACCGAGGTATTTTTGGCAACCTTTCATTTAAGCACTCTTTTTTAATAGAGAAACTTTAACTTTTCTGTTTAACATTACATTTTTTACAACTTGAGCCACAACTTCCGCAGCATAGGCTTTTCCCCTGCTTCTTCAGAATTATCATATGACGAAAAGCAGCTACAAGCCATATTAATACTAATGCTATAAGTATATAATCCAGAAATTTCATAGACTCACCTCAAAAAATCAGACTGCACAGTTTATATATTATAAATGCTGCTCCCCAGGCAACACCGCATTGTAACACAACTATTGCAACCGTCTGAAGCCGTGAGTTCAGCTCTCTTCTGATTGCTGCTACAGCTGCAATACACGGTGTATACAGCAATGTAAATACCAAAAAGCTCACTGCCGTAAGTGGTGAAAATAATGAACTCAAAGTAGTGTTCAAGTTATCAATGGTTGTACCTGTTAATACGCTCATGGTACTTATAACTGCCTCTTTGGCAGTAAATCCCGTAATCAGTGCAGTAGAAACACGCCAGTCATCAAACCCCAAAGGAGTAAAAATCGGTGCAATCAGCTTTCCTACCATGGCAAGAAGACTGTTTGCGCTGTCTGAAACTACATTCAGCCTGCTGTCAAAGGTCTGTAAAAACCATATAATTACAGTTGCAATAAATATAACAGTAAATGCCTTCTGTATAAAGTCTCTTGCCTTATCCCACATTAGAAGCACTACACTCTTGGCAGAAGGGAAACGGTAATTCGGAAGTTCCATAACAAAAGGAACAGGTTTTCCACGAAATGCAGTTCTGTTGGAAATAAGTGCTACCAGAATTCCTGTTAATATACCGGTGACATAAAGTCCAATCATCACAAGTGCCTGATAACGGGCAAAAAAAGCAGCGGTAAATACTGCATATATTGGAATCTTAGCAGAACAGCTCATAAACGGTGTCAGCATTATAGTCATTTTTCTATCTCTGTCAGATGGCAGTGTTCGTGTTGCCATTACTGCCGGAACAGTGCACCCAAAACCAATAAGCATCGGTACAAAGCTTCTGCCTGACAAGCCTATTTTACGCATAAGCTTATCCATAACAAACGCTACTCGTGCCATATACCCCGTATCCTCAAGTATAGAGAGGAAGAAAAACAATGTAACAATCAGTGGCAGAAAACTCAAAACACTTCCCACTCCTGCAAATACTCCATCTATTACAAGACTATGAACTATGGGGTTTATGCCGTATTTGGTCAATCCGGCATCGACAATATCTGTCAGAGCAGTAATACCCAAAGCAAGAAGGTCGCTTAATGAAGCTCCGATTATATTGAAGGTAAGCCAGAAGATGGTGAACATAATTCCCAGAAAAATAGGGATAGCCAGGAATTTATTGGTTAGAACGTTATCTATCTTAACACTTCTGACATGTTCCTTGCTTTCCTTGCACTTTACAACTGTGTTTTCACACACTTTCTCAATAAAACTATATCTCATATCAGCAAGAGCAGCATTTCTGTCCATATCATGTTCAGTTTCCATCTCAACAATACTGTGCTCTATCATTTCAAGTTCATTTTGATTAAGTTCCAACTTTGAAATAATATCTGAATCGCCTTCAATTATTTTAGTTGCTGCAAATCTGGATGACATCCCACAGTTTTCTGCGTGATCTTCTACAAGATGCGATACGGCATGTATGCACCTGTGAACAGGACCTGACTCGCAAAAATCAATTTTGTTGGGGTATATCTTGTTTTTTGAAGTAGATATAATTTTGTCTATCAGTTCATCTATTCCTTCGTTTTTAGAAGCACTTATAGGCACAATTGGTATCCCCAGTTTACCTGACATTTTGCCGATATCAATTGTTCCTCCATTTCCTCGTACCTCATCCATCATGTTTAAGGCCAGTACCATAGGTATGCCCATTTCGATAAGCTGTAACGTCAGGTACAGATTTCGTTCAATATTAGTAGCGTCGACAATATTTATAATACCATCAGGTTTATTGTTAAGAATAAAATCCCGAGTTACGATTTCTTCGTTGGTATACGGACGAATAGAATATATCCCCGGTAAGTCCACCACTGATACGTTCTTTTGATTATGTATCTCGCCTACTTTTTGGTCCACAGTCACACCGGGGAAATTTCCGACATGCTGATTTGATCCTGTCAGCTGATTAAACAGAGTTGTTTTACCGCAGTTTTGATTTCCTACCAATGCAAATATCATATACCATCAGTCCTCCCCGACTAACTGCTTAACTTCAATCTTCTCAGCATCCTCCATACGAATTGTAAGAGTATAATCCCGAATCCGTATTTCTATAGGATCACCTAAAGGAGCAACCTTGGTTTTGACCACTTTGGTTTTAGGTATGATTCCCATATCAAGCAATCTGCAGCGTAAAACACCTTCACCACCGACTTTTGTTATAACCGCAGCCGTACCTGTAATTAACTTATTCAGTGTCATATATAGTAACCTCTTTTTTAATATATTAACAAACCAGTTAGGTTATGCTAACTTGCAAAGTTAGTATAACCTAACTGATAAAGATTGTCAATATCATTTTGGAATGATAAAAACTTAAAACTCATGCCACGGCGTTAAAATTTTAAATAAACCTATTGACAAATAAATCATAAAGCAGTATTCTATATTCGGTTAGCATCGACTAACCATTTTTTAAGTGCTTTAGTTAGTTGAAGCTAACTAAAGTAATAAGTGAATAAGAAAGGATGACATATGATGCCGTTAACATTAGCAAATGCCGGAGAAGAAAATTTGATAAAAAAAGTCGGCGGAAATCCTGAAGTAAAAAAACATCTTGAGAATCTTGGGTTTGTCCCTGGTGGGAATGTAACTATCATTTCTACCATTGGAGGAAATGTAATAGTTAATGTAAAGGAAGCTCGTGTAGCAATCAGTAAGGAAATGGCTTCTAAAATAATGATTTAGTTATCCGTATTTTATGTAAGGAGGATATAAATATGAAAACACTGAAACAGGCAAAGGTCGGAGAAACTCTTAAAGTTGTAAAGCTCCACGGTGAAGGTGCACTTAAACGTCGAATCATGGATATGGGTATTACCAAAGGTGTTGACGTTCATATTCGTAAGGTAGCACCTCTTGGAGATCCGGTTGAAATCAATGTTAGAGGGTACGAACTTTCCATCCGCAAATCCGATGCGGAAATGATTGAAGTTGAGTAAGTTTTTTAGGGTATACCCTATTTTTTTTGAAAACACGGTTAGCAGACGCTAACATAAAAAAGGAGGAGCATAACATGGGAATTAAGATTGCACTTGCAGGCAATCCGAATTGTGGTAAAACAACTCTGTTCAATGCATTGACAGGTTCCAATCAGTTCGTGGGAAACTGGCCCGGTGTAACTGTTGAGAAAAAAGAAGGTAAGCTAAAAAAGCATAATGATGTAATAATTATGGATTTACCGGGTATCTACTCTCTGTCACCGTATACACTGGAGGAAGTAGTGGCACGTAATTATCTTATAAAGGAACGCCCCGACGCTATACTGAACATTATAGACGGTACCAACCTTGAGCGTAACCTTTATCTAACCACCCAATTAACTGAGCTTGGTATACCGGTGGTAGTTGCAATAAATATGATGGATGTCATAAATAAAAACGGTGACAAGATTAACGTGGGAGAACTTTCCCGTCAGCTTGGCTGTAAGGTTGTTGAAATTTCGGCTCTTAAAGGCACCGGGATTATGGAAGCGGCTGAGGCAACCATAGAGGCAGCTAAATCAACAAAGACTGTTCCGATGCATAGCTTTAACGGCGTTGTTGAGCATGCCCTTGCCCATATTGAGGAAGCTGCGGTACACAATATGCCTGCCGAGCAGCAGAGATGGTATGCTATTAAGATTTTTGAGCGTGATGAAAAGGTGTTGGCTCAGCTTAACCTTGACAAATCAGTATTCAGCCACATTGAGCAAGATATTAAAGCGGCGGAGGCAGAATTGGATGATGACTCTGAAAGCATAATTACCAACGAGAGATATATCTATATAGCATCCATACTCAAGGGCTGCTACAAGAAAAAGAATGCCGGAAAGCTTTCAACCTCGGACAAAATAGATAAGGTTGTAACTAATCGCTGGGCAGCTCTTCCAATTTTTGGCACCATCATGTTTATAGTGTATTTTCTTTCTATTACTACTGTAGGTACATGGGCTACAAATTGGGTCAACGACGGTTTATTCAGTGACGGCTGGCGCCTGTTGGGAGTAGGCTCTTCGGCATATGAACAAGCTGTTGAAGAATATGCTGAGCCCGGCGCAATCAAGAGTGCATTTGAGTCCGCTGCAAAAGATTCCGGCCTTCAAGCCGATAAAGCAAAGGATTTAACAACAACCGCCTATATTTATGATGATGACGGTAAGGTTGAAGAAAAAATTCCGGTTACATATGAGAAATATATGTCTGTAGCCGCAATGGAAGAACCCGAACCGGCCAGTTACGGAGTGTGGGTTCCCGGTATTCCAAAATTGCTGGGGGACTGGCTGGAAAGTATAAACTGTGCCGACTGGTTACAGGGACTTATACTGAATGGTATTGTTGCAGGTGTTGGTTCAGTTCTTGGCTTTGTTCCCCAGATGCTGGTTCTATTCCTCTTACTTGCCTTCCTTGAAGCATGCGGATATATGGCACGTATTGCTTTTGTTATGGACAGAATTTTCAGGAAATTCGGTCTTTCAGGAAAATCTTTTATACCAATGCTCATCGGCACAGGATGCGGTGTTCCGGGTATCATGGCTTCCCGAACAATTGAGAATGACCGAGACCGTAAAATGACCATAATTACAACTACTTTCATCCCCTGTGGTGCAAAGCTCCCAATCATTGCTCTTATTGCAGGTGCATTATTTGGAGGTGCATGGTGGGTTGCTCCAAGTGCTTACTTTGTTGGTATTGCTGCTATTATCTTTTCAGGTATCATGCTGAAAAAGATGACAATGTTCAGAGGAGACCCTGCCCCATTTGTTATGGAACTTCCCGCCTACCACTTACCGACTGTTGGAAATTTATTACGTTCCATGTGGGAACGTGGTTGGTCCTTTATTAAAAAGGCCGGAACAATTATTCTGCTTGCTACTATCTTCGTTTGGTTCACCTCTAACTTCGGCTGGAAAAACGGTTCTTTTGGCATGGTCGATATGAATAAGAGTATCCTTGCCGCCATCGGTTCCGCAATTGCATGGATATTTAAACCTCTCGGCTGGGGTCACTGGCAAGGTGCAGTTGCCTCAATAACAGGACTTATCGCAAAAGAAAATGTTGTAGGTACTTTTGGTGTACTATTCGGCGGCTTTGATGAAGTAGCTGAAAACGGCTGGCAGATATGGACCAACATGCGTGAAGTATTTACTCCTCTTGCTGCCTATTCCTTCCTTGTATTCAATCTTTTGTGTGCTCCATGTTTCGCAGCTATCGGAGCTATCAAACGGGAGATGAACAGTGCAAAATGGACATTCTTTGCTATAAGTTATCAGTGCGTTTTTGCCTACGTGGTATCACTTATTATCTATCAGTTGGGAACACTTTTCACAGGTCACGGCAGCATAATCGGTGCAATTGCTGCATTTATCCTTGTTACACTGATGCTGTATATGTTGCTTAAACCTTATAAAGATCCCAACACCTTGAAAAACAAAGCAAATATAAGAGCATAAGACTATGTTAAAGCTTAAACCCTAAGCCGTAAGGAGGAAAAACTATATAATCCTCCTGCGGCTGCGAGTGTTTAAGCTGCCCACTCAATGACATCTGTCATAAAAAAAGTAGAAAGCACTCTTATTCGGAGGTAAATAGTGACTAAAAAAAAGCAAACATTAACTGCCTCTCAAATCAAATATCTGATTACCATATATCATCTTGACATATGTAATACAGGAATCAGATGTGTGGATATTGCAAAAAATCTCGGCATATCAAAGCCAAGTGTTCACACCATGCTGCAAACACTATGTGCTATGAAGTTAATCAAAAAAACTAAGGTTGGTTCTGTTTTTCTGATGGAAGAAGGAAAAGCTATAGCATCTCAATACAGTCAATATTATCAAATAGTATGTCACCATTTTGAAAAATATTTTCTTTTACCCCATAATGTAGCTAAACGTACAGCCTTTACAGTTATTTCAGCGCTCTCTACTGATAATATTGAAATAATGTGTAATCAAATGAATAATATGGGAGAAGTCGTTAATGGAGTGACAAATATCGCCATGTCTCAATAGCTAAAAAACATGTCTAGTAATTTCAAAGCCCATTGAGAAGCTAAAATGCCTTCCAATGGGCTTTATTATGTGCATCAATTCCATAGATTGTACGAAACACAGTTTCCGGCGAACTATTCTACTGATTTCAAAGCTTCTACCATATTAACCCTTTTTATTCTTTCACAAACTAATAAGCTAATGAAAACTGAAAACATAATTACCACCCCTAAAATAACTCCAAAATGTAACGTTGAAACATATGGAGTCCATTCCATATTATCCATAGAAACTACATTTACATAAACCTTTAAAAATTGAATACTCAGCGGAATACCAATCAACAATCCGGGAATAAGATTGAGACAGCATTCAATAAACACCATACCAACAATCTCCTTTTCATAAAATCCCAGAACTTTCATTGTTGCATATTCACGATACCGTTCGATAAACGTTAGAATACCAAGACTATATAAAATAACTGCACTTAATACCAGTGAAGCAAATATCAGAATGTACATAATAGAATGAACACTTTCCATCATATCATCCATATTATTTTTTTGTTGGTCAATGGATATAAGACCACTTATATAAGGCTGGTCTTTTGCAAAGGAATATCCATCTGAATCTTCAAAATAAATTGTATTAGGTATAAATTCATCACTCTTATTCTTTGCTACAAAAATTCCCTGTGGTAATTTTGCATCCGCAATTGCAGTAATTTTTATCTTCTTCAGCTCTGATGTATTACTAATTGTATAGCCCAGAACATCACCGTTTTTTATATTTAATAGTTGTGCCATCTTGTAGGTGATTACTGCATCCTGCTGATACAAATCAATCCTCTTCCCGGTTCCGTGTTCAAATAAATTAATTTGATGCCCGGCATCCAAAGCTAAAAACACGCCTTCCTTTTCTTTATTTTTATATGAAAAGGTTGCCGAATCAACTTTTGCAAGCTGTACACTGTATTTGCCAAAAGCAGCTCTCACCTGCTCATATGACTGTCCCTGTATATTGCCTGCATATTGATAATCATATTGTCTTTCAAATACCTGACTATAAGAATCGGATAGAGAATCCCATATTCCTACACCTGCAACCATAAGCACAATACTTCCTATAACAGCGATTACAGCCATAAAGTAACGCACCGGATGTACTTTAATTGCACGAAAAGTCCACAGCCACTTATAAGACATTCTTGATTTTTTCAGCTCTTTTGTACTTTCAACCTTATTTTCTAATATTCCGCGAATAGTTAATGCCGGAACAGTTTTTGTTACTTTTCTCACTGTCAGCAACGAAGAAATAGTACATATAAAGATGATAATCAGAATAAGGATTAAACAATCTATGCCTACTACTTTATTCCATTGGGGCAAGGTCAAAGTTGATTGTTTGATTCCCATAATCATTTTTGCAATTGCAAAATATCCGGTCAACATACCTCCTATACTTCCAATTAATGCAACCAAAAACCCATATAATCCATAATGAAAATAGATTTGACTGTTAGAATAACCAAGTGATTTCATCGTACCTATCTGAACAATTTGATTATTGACAAGCCGGCTCATTGTTGTATACATTGATAAAATAGATAACAGTATAAAAACTGCGGAGAAAAGAATTGCCATCTTTTTTATCTGAGCCTGTTCATCCCGTACCTGCGCTATGGAAATCTTGTCTTCCTTCAATGTTGAAGAATACATGTCAGCACCCAATATATCAGACATGTCATCTCGAAATTGTTCTTTCGATAAGTTATAGGATGGCTTCACCTGTACTCTTGCCTGATTATATACTACCTCACCAAATAGCTCTTTTGCGAAGGTTTCACTGATATATGCATATCCATGCTGTAGGTGATTCGGGATACTTTCGGTAGGTGAAGTAATAAAGAAAATGTTTTCAGACTGCAACGCTGTTCCATTAATCTTAATATCCCTGTGTGTATTCCCTATGTATATTTTTAATTTATCCCCTGCTTTTAATGCGTGGGTATTGGCATAATCCTCATCAAGCCATATTCCATCCCCGGAAGCTAAGGGTTTCCCGCTTCTTATAACAGGATTCATAACTTTTAAAGTATTTGATGAAAATGTATTGATTAGAATATCTGACTCCTCTTCTGTTTTATTAACCAATACCTTTATTGCCATGGAAGGCTCTGCTTTATTTACATAATTCAGATTACGTATTTTGCCCATCTGTTTCTCGCTAATGTTACTTCCCGATACAAATGCATCTGACAAATGGCTATCCTTTGCATACTCTTCATAAGACTGGTTCATCCCCGTCCACACAACACTCATTCCCGAATAGATTGTAACTGATATCATTGCCATTATTAGGACAGATAAGAATTGTGGCCACAAGATTTTTATGTCTCTGATAAATTTCTTGTTCAGATACTTCATCACAACTCCACCTCCTCCATTGATAACGGATTGGTATTATCTACAATTTCTTGCACTTTACCATCCTTCAATCGGATTAATCTATCTGCTGTGGGTGCTATTGCTGCATTATGTGTGACAAGTACAACAGATTTACCATATTTCTTTGCCATTGACTGAAGGATTATCAATATCATTTTTCCATTCTGGCTGTCTAGTGCAGCTGTAGGTTCATCACAAAGTAAGAGTTTTGGATTCTTGCAAAGTGCTCTGGCAATTGAGACTCTTTGTAATTCACCACCGGACATCTGAGCCGGCAGATTATTTGCCCTTGAACTTAAACCAACAGCCTGTAACGCATCATTTGCTTGTATTGGGGATTTTGAAAGCTTAGAGGAAATATCTACATTTTCAAAAGCCGTAAGGTTTGGAATCAGGTTGTAAAACTGAAAAACAAATCCAATATCCTCCCTTCTGTATATAGTCATTTCCTTTTCATTCAAACTAGAAACCTGACGTTTTCCCACCTGGATTTCCCCGGAACTAACATAATCCATTCCCCCAAGTAAGTTTAGTAATGTTGATTTTCCCGAACCAGATGGCCCCAAAATAACAGTAAAGTGGCCACTATCAATGGAAAGACTTACATTATCCAATGCTTTTATTACATTTACCCCTGATTTATATTCCCTTGTAACATGACTAAAATTAATAAAACTCATATAAAACCTCCATTATTTTAGTAACATGAGCTAGTACTCATGTTTTATGTTAGCATTGGCTAACTGCCTTGTCAACAAAAATATGAGTTATTACTCATTTATTTTTTAATAGTACTATGCTACACTATCAACAATAAATATTTCATGATAATTAGAAAGGTAAACTATAAATGGAAAGAGAAGTACGTAAGCCTGTACAAAAGCGCAGTCAAGAAAAAAAAGAAAAAATCAAAAATGTGGCAATAAAACTTTTTTCAGAAAAAGGATACCATAATGTAAGTACCAACGAAATTGCCAAAAGCGCCAGTATTTCTATTGGAACTCTATACAACTATTTTTCTGATAAGAAAGCTATCTATGATGAGCTGGTAGGTGACTTATACACGAAAATTCTCAGTCAGATTACGCCTGAAGTTCTTTCTCCCTCTGATTCTCCTATTGTGCTACTAGAGCGATATGTAAATCTGATTATGGAGGGACACACATATATGACCAATTTTCAGAGAGAAATAACTTCCTTGTCCTATCAAAATGCAGAATTTCGAAAATTGGATGATAATTACCGTGCCATTGCAACAGAAAAAATACTTTTATTGTTGCAGAAATATGAGAATTATTTAAGAATAACAAACCTTGATACAGTCAGTTTTATACTGCAGACATGCATTGAGGCTGTCATACATGAAGTACAGTTTTATGAAATCCCCTATGATAAAGCAGCTATAATAAAAGAGCTGATACAGATGCTAAGTCGCTATCTTTTCCGGGATGAATATATCAATGCATTATAAGAATAAGCTAATTATTTTTAAGGTTAATTAATGAATCCCGCCCCACTCAGTAGTAAAGCTAATATTAAGACTATAATCTCAGGCCTTGTCAACAACCTGTGGCTGACTTTTTTTGTGTACTGATTATACTCTTCTCCAAAGATTGGGATGAGCCGTTTTTTTTCTTCAAAACCGGCATTTACGTATTGAACCATAACCACTATCAGTGCAATTATCATTCCGGTAAATGAACGAAGTGAAAGCAGAAAACCTGCCTCTAGAATGATAAATGTTCCATACATGGGATGCCGAACTTTTGTATAGTAGCCCGTCGTCAGCAGTTTGTGGGGGATACTGTTTTCTTTATTTTTTGCACTGTGATTTTGAGATGTAATTTTTGATAATCTTATTGTGCCATAACAGGCTATAATAAGTCCCCATACAAAGTATGCCAAATCACTTTTTATTAATTTCACGTCACCAATGTTAAGCAATATCTTGAAGTTATTCCAAGGCTGAAAATCCCCAATACAATTGAATATATATTTAAAAAGATAATACAGCAGAACATATCCTGTTATTCCCCATACAAGCGCAATTGCTTTATGTACAAAACCACCGTTCTGCAACTTTTTATAGTTCTTATCAAAATGAAATTTTTCTTCATATTTAAGCATAAGTCATTCTCCTAAACAGTATTCTTTTTCACAATATATTATAACAGAATATGGTATAAAGCATTTTCTATTTAACTTTATATAAAAATATATTTTTTTGCGGAAATGTTTTTTTATTTCAAAAAAAGGTGTATAATTTTATGCAAATGCAAACCATTTGCATTTGCATTTTTTAAATGCTTAAGCTTTTAAAGCAAAATAATAATAAATTTCATTAATTTATAATAGAATTATAAAAAGGTTTGTCTAAATTATGCAAACCTTTTAGCCCATGGAGGATTAGATAATGAAATCAAAAGTTGATATAATTTCAGGGTTTTTAGGTGCAGGCAAAACCACACTTATAAAAAAGATGCTGGAAGAAAAATTACATACTGAAAAAGTTGTGATAATTGAAAACGAATTTGGAGAAGTGGGTATTGATGGCAGTGTTCTTAAAAATAGCGGCATCGAAGTCAGGGAAATTAATTCCGGCTGCATTTGCTGTACCCTTGTCGGAGACTTTACCAGAGCAATCCAAGAAGTCATTATGAAATATACGCCTGACAGGATTATTATTGAGCCTTCAGGGGTAGGTAAATTGTCGGATGTTATAAAAGCTTGCGATACACCAAAACTACAAGAAATATTAACAATAAACATGCTAATAGCCGTTGTAGATGCATTAAAGTACCAAATGTATAAATTAAACTTTGGTGAATTCTTTGAAAACCAGATTAATCATGCCAAAACTATTATTTTAAGCAGGTCTCAGAAGGTAGATAACAAGAAGCTGGAAGCTATTGCAGCTTCTATTCGTGAATCAAATCCTAGTGCAAATATTATAACAACACCTTGGGAAGCTCTTCCTTCAGAGCATATCATATCTGTAGCTGAGCAGGATACATCGGTTTCCTTAGTACATCAACTAACTGACACACATGTTCATCACAAAGACTGTAAATGCGGTTGTCACCATGAACACTCCCATAATCACAGTGCAAGCGAGGTCTTTGATGTCTGGGGAATAGAAACACCTAAAATATTTGAGGAAAAAGAATTAAATACAAAAATTAAGGCTCTGGAAAATGAAAAGCTTTTCGGAGCAATATTAAGGGCTAAGGGTATACTGCAGTTAGCTCAGAATAAATGGGTTCAGTTTGATTATGTTCCCGGAGAATTTGATATAAAAAACACAAAAGCCAATTACACAGGGAGCTTGTGTATTATCGGAAAAAACTTAAAAAAAGATGAACTTTATAATCTGTTTCAGGTTAAAGCCTAAGAGGAGTTTATTTTATGAAAACACAAATAGACATAGTTACAGGTTTTTTGGGCTCAGGTAAAACTACTTTTATAAATGAGCTACTTGAAAGTTACAGACTTTCAAAAGGCAGGATTGTAATCCTTCAATGTGAAACAGGAGAAATAGAAATTGATAATCAGATTATAGAGGGAAAAAATGTATATTTAAAGAGCGTAGTTAAGAATAGCAGCTTTGACAGCAATTATATCAGTGAGGTTATCAAAAAACATCTGCCACAAAGAATTATTATTGAGCATAATGGAATGGAAAAGCTTGAAGACCTTTTAAATATACTTAATGAGCGCAGCATCAGGAAGAACTGTGTTATAGGAACAATAGTACATATGATTGATGCTGCAACCTTTGACGTTTTTATGAACAATATGGGGTCAATTCTTATTGAGCAAATCTCTAATTCTGATACAATTATTCTGAATAATTCAGAAGGGTATTCAAAAACACAGTTAACTAATGTGGAAAGAACGCTTAAAGCAATCAATAAAACGGCGGAAATCGTCAGAAACTCCTCCTTAGAGCATAAGGAGCATAAACTCATAAAACAGAGAAAACCTTCCGATATATTATTTGCGGTATTTTTCTTTTTGGTTGTCGGATACTTTACCCATACTGTTTTAATGACGTTAGATTTTAAGTTGGCAGCTATTGACCTCTCACGGTTTCAAGTGATTAATACCGTCTTCTTGAGTATTTTAATTCAGGCTTTCCCCTTTATACTTTTTGGTGTTATTATTTCATCAATCATACAGGTTTTTGTTTCAAATGAAAGAATCGTTAAATTTTTTCCCAAGAAAAACGGAATTGGCTTTATAGTTGCAATCTTTGCAGGCTTTCTCTTCCCTGTGTGTGACTGTGCGATTGTTCCAATAGCTGCAAGGCTTGTAAAAAAGGGAGTTCCCCTTCCCACGGCACTGACCTTTATGCTTGCTGCTCCAATTGTTAATCCCCTTGTTATAGCCTCGACATTTTATGCTTTTCCCGGACAGCCTTCAATCGTATTTTTCAGGCTGTTTCTGGGTATTTTTATTGCTTTAGCTGTTGGAATGACCTTTTTATTTTTCTCAGAGGAAAAGTCAGTAACCTTAAATAGCTTAGATAGCATTATGTGCCGATGTGGTTATTGTGGGGACAGTACTGTTACTAACGGCTTTACAGGAAAAGTTGATGCAATTTTCAGACATGCAGGTGCAGAATTTTTTGAAGTAGGGCGATTTCTCATTATAGGTGCATTTTTATCCGGTATGGTACAGACATTACTACCTAAAGACATATTATCAAATATAGGCGGCGGTAATATAGTTTCGTTGATTATCATGATGTTATCAGCATTTTTGCTGTCCGTTTGCTCAACCTCGGACGCCTTTATTGCCAGAACCTTTGTTAATCAGTTTCCTATGGGGGCAGTGATGGGCTTTATGATAGTTGGGCCAATGCTTGATGTAAAAAACCTTCTGATGCTGCTTGGAAACTTTAAAAAACAGTTTGTCATAAATTTGGTTTTTGTTATATTTGTATTGGCCTTAATTGTTCTTTCATTTTTTCTATTAATTTCAGTATTATTTTACGGAGGATGATTTCTTATGCTCATATCTCGCTCAAACAGGGTAAACCTTGATGCCGTGT
Organism: Ruminiclostridium papyrosolvens DSM 2782; assembly: GCF_029318685.1. Classification (NCBI taxonomy): domain Bacteria; kingdom Bacillati; phylum Bacillota; class Clostridia; order Eubacteriales; family Oscillospiraceae; genus Ruminiclostridium; species Ruminiclostridium papyrosolvens. The sequence goes on along the minus strand of NZ_CP119677.1, from coordinate 1,324,237 downwards.
TAAAAATATTTATTCTATTAGGGTTTGCATTATTTTTCTTTATAATCATACATACTGGAAAGATTCAGCTCTATGTGAATCCTCGTATTGTGCCATATGTTAAATTTTGCATCGTAGTAATGGTTATTATTTCATTATTCCTATGCCGGGACATTTTTAAGCCCAGAAGGAAAGTCAGCTTAACACCATATTTGTTTTTTCTGTTACCCCTCTTCATGGCATTTTCACTTCCCGCAAAATCAATGAACTCAACTTCTATGGCTTTTGGCGATGTTACATTAACAAATACAGACAACAGCCAAAGTTCCTCCACAACAGATTTTGTACAAACAGTTCCTGATACAACGGACAGTGCTTTAAAGCTTCAAGACGATACTATTTTTGTAAGGGATAATAATTTTGTACAATGGATAGAGGAAATCTACACCAACATGAGTAAATATGAAGGCAAAAAAATTGAGATTATAGGGTTTGTTTTTAAGGATAAAGAATTAAGAGAAAACGAGTTTGTTCCGGCAAGGCTGATGATGGCATGTTGTACCGCCGACCTACAGCCAATGGGATTATTGTGCCAATACGTAAAAGCATCTGAGCTGAAAAAAGATAGCTGGATAAAAGTAACCGGTACTATAAAGGCAATTGATTATAAAGGTCAAAAAACTCCTGCAATTAAAGCTGACAAAGTAGAAAATACAATAAAACCAGAAAACGAATACGTTTATCCCTATTAAGATTAATCAATAATTTGTAAAGATAGAGCCTGTGAAAAAATGGACTATGCCAATACGAAATTTGGAGAAGGTTTATGGCAAATTATCAATTATGTATCAAGGACGTTTAGGATAAATGGGAGTTTCCCAAATTTTGTGTTTTCTAAAATTTCTAAGGTTAACAAGGTATACATAACATTATTCTTTGCCAAAAATAGCCCTCTTACAAAGGCGATTAATCTATATTCGTATAAAAATGCTTATTAACTATACTAAACCAAATATGGATTATATTCGCTAATCTGCAGTTTTAGGGCGGCGAAACAAATAAATATTTTCGCCGCAGTATGCTTCTCATCCAAAAAACCATGTGTTGCTAACAACGTGGACTGGTCTGTTATATTCAGTTAAAATAACTGCAAATTGCCTATTCGGCATATTAAGCATAGTAAATTGGATATTTCAATGTTTTCTAAACCTTATAATATTTATCATTAATTCTTTACTTTATCAAAACCTTATGGTAAGTTTTCTTTCCTTTACGTATTTTAACACCGTTTTTCAATTGTTTCGAAGTAATATTACAATCAATGGATTCAACTTTTGCATCATTAATAAATATACCGCCCTGTTGAATCAGACGTCTTGCTTCACTCTTAGAAGCCGTTAATCTACACGCCGTGATCAAATCCAAAATACCTATAACACCATCGACAAGATGCTCTACTTCAATTTCAGTAGTTGGCATGTGTGAATCATCAGTTCCAGCTGCAAAGAGAGCATGAGAAGCGTCCTTTGCTTTTTGGGCTTCTTCTTCATCATGAATCAACTTAGTCAGTTCATACGCCAGAATTTCCTTAGCTTCATTTAGTTGACTACCTTTCCATTTGTCCATTGCATCAATCTGTTCAAGTGGCAAGAAGGTAAGCATACGTATGCACTTTAGAACATCAGCATCACCAACATTACGCCAATACTGGTAGAATTCAAAAGGTGTGGTTTTATTGGGATCAAGCCACACAGCACCTTTTGCAGTCTTTCCCATCTTATTCCCTTCAGAATTCATTAATAGTGTAATAGTCATTGCATAGGCATCTTTGCCTAACTTACGGCGAATTAGTTCAGTACCGCCCAACATATTAGACCATTGGTCGTTGCCACCAAACTGCATATTACAGCCATAATTCTGATATAGATAATAGAAATCGTAGGATTGCATAATCATATAGTTGAGTTCCAAGAAAGACAGACCCTTTTCCATTCTCTGCTTATAACATTCTGCACGTAACATATTATTTACAGAGAAGTGAGCTCCTACATCACGAAGTAATTCAATGTAATTCAGCTTTAAGAGCCAGTCTGCATTGTTAACCATAATTGCCTTGTCATCACCGAATTCAATGAATCTTTCCATCTGTTTCTTAAAGCAATCGCAATTATGCTGAATTGTCTCAGGTGTCATCATAGAACGCAAGTCAGTACGGCCGGACGGGTCACCGATGTAGCCAGTTCCGCCGCCTAAAAGGACTACAGGTTTGTTTCCAGCCATCTGCAAGCGTTTCATAAGGCATAGTGCCATAAAATGGCCAACATGCAAAGAATCCGCAGTTGGATCGAATCCGATATAAAATGTTGCTTTGCCACTATTAATAAGTTCTCTAATTTCTTCTTCGTCGGTAACTTGGGCAATTAAGCCACGGGCTACAAGTTCATCGTAAATTTTCATTATAACATCTCCTTTTCCAAATGCTTAAAATATAAATACCCCCTGCTCCAATTGGAACAGAGGGCAGACATTGCGATACCACCTCTGACTCGGAAATTCTTCACAAAATTCCCCTCATCGAGTGCAAAGACACTCACACGCTGTATCGGGCGTACCCATCAGACCCTACTATCAATTCAGGTAGCAGCTCCAGGATGTATTCGAACCAGTTCATCTGCACCTTCTCACCAACCAGATGCTCTCTGAATGATTAAAACTGACCTACTTCTTCCTTTCATAACTTTTGCATAATTTAGTTTTATTTAATTGTAATAGAGGAATCAGTAAAGGTAAAGTCACAAAAAGTCACATATGTGTCATTTTGTGACTTTCTATCAATCAATATATTTTAAAATATCGTTTGGTAAAGTTTGTTTAAGTAAGCAGACCAGTTTGCCCTTTTCCATTTTCATTCCGCTAAGCAGCCACTTGATAACCATGTCAGTACCACCACAAGAAGCTATATCTATTGCAAAGCGCATTGTCTCTGAATTGATATCAGCACCCTTAATTGTCAAATATTTCTCATATGTTTTTTTCGTAACTGAAATATCATAAGCACGAAGGCCGTTAACATCACGGCTTGCATAAGCATTTTTTAAGACAATATATTTTTCCTGATAAATGTCGAGATAGTGCAATAATGCCTCCTCCCAAGTAAGTCCAGTCGTTATACGACCAAAACTGGCTTCGTAAAATTGGGCAAAGTACCAGCTTGCAAGGTCATATTTATCTCTAAAGTGACGGTAGAAGGTCTTACGGGAGAGAGATGTTCCTACTACAATTTCACTGACCGGAATGTCATCAAGGTTCTTTTTCATCAGCAGTTTCTCTAGCGACTCCGCCAGCATTTTTTTACTATTCATCGTATTTCTCCATAGGTTGTTAAATATATCATACAGTATTATGTGCATTTTATCAAAAGACTACATTCAGGCTTTTGCTCATTCAAAAGCAGAAGATCCATATTAACCTAGCACTATATAAATTACATCTGCAGCATCTTGCTTTGAAGGACATGCATCCTTCATCAATATGAACTTCGTCCAATGCAATATAACCATTTTTCTTATAAAACGCAGATACTCTGACTTGTGCTGCTAAATGGACAGTTTTCCCTTGCATTTTTACAATTTCTTGTTCTGCCATTTTAATCAACTCATCTCCATAATTCTTCCCTCTAAATTTCTTCAGAACTGCAATACGTCCTATGACATAGTTTTGCCTTTCATCATTATAATAAAGCCTGCAAGTAGCAACGGGATCAGATGATTCATATATCAAAATATGTGTAGACATATCATCAATATCATCAAATTCGTTTTCAAATCCTTGCTCCTCAATAAACACGTTTCTGCGGATGTATTTTGTATCCTCTGGTAATTGTTCGTACACTTTAATATCCATACTTCTTCCTTTCCAACAAAATAGGCATCCAAAACTAAATCTTATAGTGTCGAAACACCGTACCTACGATTAAGTCTTGAATGCCTTATAGTCACTCATCCGGTAATGAGTGAAAGCGCTTGTTTAATTTGTAAATTAGATTATATTATAGTTCCAATATTATGTCAATAAAGAACTTGTCTTGTCCCCTACTACTTCGATTTGTCGATATCAATAATAGGCTATGCCAGCCTTCTGCTGCTGTTAAGTAAGATATTCATGGATATTCTGTCCGAATTTATGTTTAAATTCATACACGATACACGTACTCCTTTTTTTAATAACTCCGTTTCTATATCCCTTTTAATTACGTCTATTACTTCCATTTCCTTGCGAGCAATTAATTTGCGTCTTTTTCTAAACATTTTCACCTCCGATTTATCTTTAGTACTGATATGTTTAGTTAATTTTCACCTTCTTTTCCAGCGCTCTACCCAAACTAAACCATGAATCCCTGAGTTTAAACCTCATTTGCTCGTCCAGGGTTCTTTCTATTATGTCATTCAGCTCCTTTCTTGCTTTAATATATTCCTTTACATCAAATTCATCCTTTGCAAGTATTTCTTCTATTTGTAATAGCCATTCCTTTATATACTCACTCCCCATATATTCGGAAGTAATCTTTTTCTTTAAATGAAGCACCACTTGTTTTACAGATTTTCTTTTTACGTCTATATCTGTTTGTATCTTTCTTACTTGTTTTTGACCCATTAATTATTCACTCCTTCTCTATGTGACACAGCAGCAGATATTATCCATATATTTACATCTATTATACTACATTTGGTATTTTATTGTAAATCTGGTCTATAGTTGGCTAAGATACATAACCCTAAGGAAATCAAGGGTATTTGCCCAGTTAATCGCTTATATAGCAAGGGAAATAAAGTAATAAATATTTATATAAAGTATGGTTTGGCAAGTCAAATTTTATACCCTATTCCATGCAAAAAGCTGCCGGACATAATGCCCGACAGCTTTTATCAATTATAGCTATTCTATTCTTTTAGTAGGTAATCAACTGCTTGCCGTTTAGTTTTGCAGTATCAACATTTTGCTTTTTTGATTCAGGGACTACCACTGTAGCCTCATTACCGTCACTAACATATTGTGAACTTCCTTTTTCCATGGCATTGAGCCACCATGCAAGGTCACAGTCCACCTTCTCCTGTCCCGTAGACCTTACTCTTGGAACAGCAAAAGGATTGAACTTTGGCGAAACGGGTGATGGAGATGGATTTGCACCTACGAGTACTATGGAGTTATGTTTATACTCCGTACCTTGGTAGTTACCCTGAATAACATAGTCCTTTAAACTCTTTGACGCATTTCCGAATGGCAATGAAAATGCTTTAAACTTGTATCCGGGTACATACTCTTCCATTAATTTCTGATTTCCCCCGACTTCCTCAAGCATTTTTGCCGCAGTTTTAACACCAGGCAATGATACGTGGCTCTTGGTATGATTTCCTATTTCAAAACCCTTATCAATCAAATATTTTAGTCTATCCTGAACTGTCCCCCCACCCTTAAAAGTTTCTGCTCCAAGGTTCACATAGAATGTACCTTTCAATCCGAAATCAGGATGTTTACTGTTAAATGCCTCCATTATACCAACCGCTGACTTTGGGTTTGCTTTAAGCTGTCCGTCCTGCTCAACAAGATTAAATTGACCTGCTGTCCCGTCGTCAAAAGTGAAAACCATAGGAATACAACCTGCCGGGACGTCTATATTATTGTTTAACATGTCTTCAAGGCTTACGAGCCTGTAATTTTTTTGGTATAGTTCGTCCAGCAAGCTTTCAAATTCTGCAAAAGTTGTTGTGTATTCGTTTTTCCCCTTTGGGTATGTTTCCACAAAGTTATGAAACATAACAACCATTATTTGCCCCGCTTCGTTGGGCTTAACCTTATTATAGTCAATTTTTATCGGTTCGGGTTTTTGAGAGTTATCAGCTTGAGCTTGTGTAGCTACAGCTGCCTTTGAAGGAGTAGCAGTAGTTACTGGTGTACTGTTTGTTGAGTTTGCATGCTTATTTCCCGAGTAGTATTTGTTCACCCCGCATCCTGTAGCAACCGCTGCAGTAATTGTCAATGCTAAAACTGTTGCAATATATTTTTTCATTTCTTTTCTCCCATAATTAATCAGTTAATTAATCAGCAGTTGTTTAACTTTCATAGTCTATGGCAACAGCTGCTTCCTTAACAAGCTTTATATGCTCAAGGACTTTAAGATGTGCAGGATGAACCTGATACGTCTCCATGTCCGCCATTGAATCAAACTTGGTGTAAAGTGCTATATCATATGACCTTTCAGAATGAACAATGTCTACTCCAACTTCTATAAATTTCAAACAAGGTATTTGTTCCTTTAATCCAAGCAATAGGTTTTTTGTTTTTAGAATGGTTTCTTCACTCTTGTCATTTAATTTGAATAAAACAATGTGTGTAAGCATTTTTTATATACCTCCATGTATTTATTTTATGTATTTTCCTTAATTTTATCTTTCATAAAGAATATAGTCAAATAAAAATAGAAAGTATTTGTTACATTTTCTGGTAATTTTTGTTTTAGTGATTTATTATGGTAAATTATTAAAATTTTACTTGAATTATGTTTTTAATCGTTGTATAATTATACATGAACATGAGTATTAATTCATGTTATTTTTAATGCTTATTTCTATATTTTTGATAAATCCCTATTATTTAAGGGACTGGCAATTTTGCCAGTCCCCTCTTTTTTTTTGTATTTTTATTTATTTAGCAGCCAAAAAGTTGTATATAGTCATAAGTCCATCCAACCTTGTCATTTTGTTTTTTGGCATAAAGTTTCCGTTGCTGCCGTTCATTGCTTTAAACCCTGTAGCAAGGCACACATATCCTACAAGATTTGGGTTTATTTTATTTGCATCTTTGAAACTGCTTTTGTAAATGCCTTTTAATTCAGCAACATCACTTAAACCCTTGAATTTGATAAAATACTTGGCTGCATCCTCTCTGGTAATCACTGAAAGCGGAGCTTTATCCTCCTTTGTTATAATACCTTGATTAATCAATTGGCTGTACATATTTTCAATCATTTTGTCATCATTACTTGATCTGTCAATGTAATAAAAATCGTTCAATCTTGAAAGCAGAATAAAATAATCCTTTTGCAACAGTGAATTAGTCGGTTTAAGGTCATCCTCAACGTATCTTATACCCATCTGTGTCAATACTCTTACCTTATCAGCTGCTTTTACTCCATTTATATCTAAATAGTCAGCAATCTTGTTGTCTTTGTATACCTCACCGGAATTATCCAGAATGTCTCCGTTAACAGCACTGATATTACATGGTTTTGAACTGTCTGAAAAATATCCCAGAACAGCATTTTTAGTATTTAATACACCAAGTTTATAATCCATGTTTACATCATCATCTGAATCGGAATCACCGGGTATATATTGTATTCCATACCCAATTTTGTTAAACAATACCTTATTTGCTTCTTCAACCGATATTACATTTTTAGGATCAGCAAACTTCAAATCCTTTCCCCAGTAAGTATAAAAACTTCTTATCTCTCCTAACAGATTATCATAGGAAATAGAGATATAGTTATCAGGACACTCCAATCCGTTTTCGTTTCTTACATATCTGAAGGAATATGAGTTTTCAAGCTTTGAATCCTTTGTTACATTAGAATTATCATATTTAACTTTTGCATAAACATCCGGCAAAAGTGTTTTTAATGCTTCGTCACATATTGCTTTTGCCTGTTCTGCTGACTTTTGAGGAACAGCACCTGCTGATGCCATATTATCGCTCCAGAATTCTATAAACGCTCCTGTTCTTGCATCTATAGTAATCTGAACTGATTTTGTCAGCTTCTTACTTTCGTCCAATACTTTAGAATAGGACAAAGTCCATGCAAGTGAATTGCTGTTTCTCCAATCTTTTCCTAAGTAGGAATTTGTCAATTTATATGAACTGTCAAGATTCAAGTTGCCTATCGAGCGCAATTTCTTGTCAGCTTCATCCTTTGTAATAAGGTTGGATATACCGTTTACCGCATCCAGTTCGTCAGGGGTAAGCGCAATATTGGAAACTACTCCTGCAGCATCCATCACAGCCATTTTCTCTGCCAGGGCACTCTCACCGTATTCATACATTCTGCTATTTGAAGTTTCAATGTCTCCTGTAATAGCATCTATGTACTTATTGGTTGTCTTTGGAACATATACAAGATATGTTACAGGCTTATCTTTCTCAGTTTTAACCTTGTATACAAGTTTGAGTCCAAGTTTTTCAGCAAATGCCTTTTGAGCCTGATTGAGACTTATTATCTTTGAAGCATCTTCAAACTTTGTGTTTTTTGAGTAATTACATGTATACCCCGTTACTTTTCCGGTATACGAATTAACTATTACGTTAATAAAGTTAGTCTTAAACTTAATACCGTTTTCTTGTCTGATATAGTTAACACTATATCCTCCGTTATAATCATTAGCAGTTGTGTCATTAAGTTTGAACTTACCCGGAAGTGTAGAATCCATATGGTTTATAAAATCGTCTGCTACTTTATTTGCCTGTTCTTTTGAGAACTTAGGTATTTTTTTACTATCATTTTGCAGGTTATCATAGGAATTGTAGGATGATATAAAATTGTCTTCATTTACCTGTACATTAATACTCTTTTGTGACTCCGTATCAGTCCAGCCAAGACTCCATACAATTTGGTCATTTCTGTTGTAAATATTGTAATTGAATTTAGTGCACTCTTTTGGAATGTCAATCTTTGATTTTACAAACTTAATAGCGTTTTGCAGCTCTTTGTCTACCTGTGTTGAACTATCGGCTGCCATTACAGGAATCATAAAAGCAGCTAATATAGCAACCACCAATAACATTGAAATAAATTTTTTCAATACAATCACCTCTTGTTTTTTATTTGATTTTAATGCATGTAAATCCTACCAAAAACTTAGACGCAATAAAATTTTTCAAGTTCCATATTTTATATAACTATTTTATTTTCGTATGGATAATTTTACAACCAACAGCTTTGTAACCTTTTTAACATAAAAAAATAAGGGAGCAACCTATACCGCAGGTTGTTCCCTCTTATTTCATGCATTATTTTGTTTTTGGTATTTTCAATTCATCACCAATGTTAATGCTGTTTGGATTTTTCATATTGTTAAATTTTAATATTTCAGTATACTTTGACGGTGTTCCGTAATATTTGGTGCTAATAGAGCTTAGAGTCTCTCCTTTTTGAACCACGTGTACCGTATATTCATTAGTTTCTGACTTTGTGCCGGAAGGTTTGGATGGTTCAGTTTCTGACTTAGTGCCAGAAGTTTTAGAGGGTTTAGTTTCAGACTTTGTAACCGAAGGTTTAGAAGGTTTTACAGGTTCTGTTTTTGTATCCGAGACCTTGCCATCATCAACGTTTTTATCGCTGACCTTACTGTCACTGTCATTATTGTCAATGTCCTTACTATCGCTATCTTTAGATGGTACCGATTGAGAGTTCGAAGCTGTTGCGGTACTATTTGCAGCAGCTAACGGTGTGCCTGTGGTATTTGCTGCCGTCTGGGTTGACTGTGTGGGATTCCCCTGCTTACCGTCAGAAGCAAACAGGCCCTTGCTGCTAATTATGAGATAGCCCATAAATAAAACTCCTGATATTATCAAAACACATATAAATCCCAATATATAGTTAACAGCATTATGGCTTTTGTCCGGCTCATCGGACATTTCGTCTTCGTCCTCATCTTCATCCATATCAAAGGTTTCCATTTTTCGAACAGGTACATAAGATATGTTTCTTATCTCTTCAACTTTAGCAACCATAAGTGTTAAGCTTTCATCCATATCGTTCTTGAATGCTTCCTGAAAAAGAACACTGGCCATTTTTTGAGGGTCTAAGCCCGAATCAATAACTGCTTCAATCCTGCTTCTGTTTAAATTGTTTAAAATTCCGTCACTGCATAGGAGAATGACATCGCCTTCTTCTATATTTATGCTGGAGGATAGCTTTATTTTTGTTTTAGATTCCTGCTCTGCTATTTTTAGAATCTTATCGGTATCATTATATAACTCTGTGGTGTTTGGGGTTATCCCAAGTGATTTAAGCTTTTCGTTTTTTCTGCTTTCGCCATTTGAAAAAATATCTTTTTGAAGTCCGTGTCTGAACAGAAAAGCGCCATTATTACCAAGGTTCATTATCACAGCCCTGTTGTTTTCAATAATTAACGAAGAAAAGCCTGTTAATATTGGGTTGTTCTGGCTGGATATAACGGATTTACTATATATTAAATTACTGGAAAGCTGAACTGCCTCATATATTTTTTCGGTAATAGCTTCAAGAGAAAAATGCTGCTTTTTGGCAGTTTCGTGATATCTTTTTATTTCTCTTACAGCAGATATACTATCCGTTTCACCATTATCAACTCCCATAGAATCTGAAACAGCAAAAACGAAGTTACTTGAGGATTTTTCAAAAGAACACTGAATACTCTGTGTATTATGGCAATTCGAGAAGCTGCCGTTGAAATAAAAATCGTCTTTGTTTGAGCTGCTGCCCATACAACTTATAACTGTAGCACTTAGCCTTATGTTTCCATCCACAGTATTTCACCTCGTAACGTTATTTGAATTCTTTAGTAAAAATATGCAACTAATTGGTAGGAATTTGTAAGTAAATAATATCACACAATACTTGCTTTTACAATAAATTAGTTATTAGTTTAATAATAAAGGGCACTCAAAAATATTTCTTTGAGTGCCCTTAAAAGTCATTGTGCCAGAACTAGTGCTTTGAAGAAAATGAACTGATAATAGATTTAACTACAGAACTTGCAATATTAATAATATTCAATATGTTTTCAGCATTAAAAGAAAACGAATCTATGGTCTCAGATACCGAATCCTCAACTGTTGTTACTACTGAAGTAGCTTTATCTAAAGTCCCTTTTGCACTTTTTGCCAGCTCATCTATATTTGCCACAGTGCTAGGTAAAACTTCCAGTGTCTTTCCCACTGAGTCAGCATTGTCATCTAGAATTTTGTTAACCCTATCAGTAATCTTTAAGCAATTTCTTAAAACGATTATTAAAAGTACCCCTATTATAACAGCTATACAAAATAATATGAACCATGCCACAACACTCAGGTCTAAAGTAATAGACATATGTAAACTTCCTTTCGTGTATAAAAGCTTTTATTCAGCCTTTTCTTCCTCAGTGCATACACATTCTTCAGCAGCTTCGTTTTCAGTACAACAGCAGCAATCCTTTTCCTTTTTTATAAGATCTTCTATCTTCTCTTTTGCAGTATTCAAGCCATCCTTAACATTATCCAGTGTGTCCTTTGTTACTTTAGCTATATCATCCCTTGTTTCTTTTCCTGATTTGGGAGCTAAAAGTACTCCGGCGGCTACACCTACTGCTGTTCCTATTCCAGCACCTATTGCAACATTTTTAGCAGCCTGCTTTTTAGTTGATTTCTTTTTATTCTTTTTGAGTAAATCCTTTAAATCCATTGTTAAAGCCTCCTTCATAAAGTATGTAATTTAGATTATAAATAATGGATAATAAAAACCTATTATTAACATTATACGACTTTACATTTAAAATTGATAGATAGGTTTATGATAATTTAAATTTATATCATACTGCCTGCTGTGTTTTTAAGACCGATTCAATGGCACAAGCCAACTGGTCAGGACAGGAAGTACCTTTTCCCTGACAGTCAATCCCTTTTAACTTTGCAATTACTTCATCTGCCGGCATACCCTCAACCAGAGAACTGATGCCCTGAAGATTTCCTGAACATCCTTTGCTAAACCGAACATTTTTTAATTTTCCTTCTTCAATATCAAAACTTATCTGACTTGAACATGTACCTCTTGTTTTGAATTGCATTTTACTACCCTCCGTTCATATTACTGTCAAAATATTTAATACAAGAATAATCTAACCTCCTTATTGTGTCAATCAACATTTTTATGATTACTTTATTCCCTGTTTGTTGTAGGTTGAAACATTTTCTGTTAGACTTTAAGTATCTGGAAAATTTATACCACTAGCATTTACAGGAGGTAACAAGGTGAATAACATAAATATTTTGTTTGCTTCTTCAGAAGTATTCCCTTTTGCAAAAACCGGAGGCCTTGGCGATGTTGCCGGTTCTCTTCCAAAAGCTCTGTCAAAACTGGGCTGTGATATTCGTGTAGTAATGCCTAAATACAACGCAATCTCTGAGGAGTATAAGTCACAAATGGAATATCTGGGCTTCATTTATGCAGATGTATCCTGGAGACATCAGTATTGCGGTATTTTTAGATTAAAATATGACGGAATAACATATTATTTTCTTGATAATGAATATTACTTTAACAGGCCGGAACTCTATGGGGATTTTGATCAGGCAGAACAGTTTACTTTTTTCAGCAAGGCACTATTAGAATTGCTTCCTTTTATAGGGTTCAAGGCTGATATTATACATTGTAATGATTGGCAGACGGGAGTTGTAAGTCTTCTATTAAAAGCCGCATACAAAAGTAATCCCTTTTATAAAAATATTAAAACCATATTTACCATACACAATCTCAAATATCAGGGTATCTTCCCTAAAGAAGTGCTTTCAAACCTGCTTGGGTTGGATTGGAGCTACTTTACCTCAGAAGGAATTGAATTTAACGGAAGTGTAAACTTTTTGAAAGCCGGCCTTGTTTATTCGGACTCAATAAGTACTGTAAGCCCTACTTACGCTGATGAAATAAAAAATAACTTTTACGGTGAGGGATTAAATGGTGTATTAATCAGTCGTTCAAATGATTTATACGGAATTTTGAACGGTATAGATTACGAAAGAAATAACCCTGAAAATGATGCCAGATTGTATGCTACGTACTCGGCTGACAAAATATCACAAAAGTACGAAAACAAACGAAGACTGCAACAGGATTTAGGCCTCCCAATAAAGCCGGAAGTACCTGTAATCAGTATTATTTCAAGACTCACCTCTCAAAAAGGGTTTGACCTTATTGAACGTGTGCTTGAAGAAATTCTGCAAATGGATATTCAGCTTATCATTTTGGGTAAAGGCGATGAGCATTACAAATACATTTTTGAGAATGCAGCATATTGGCATAAGGACAAGGTTTCAGCAAATATAACCTTTAGTGATACTCTGGCTCAGAGAATTTATGCAGCATCTGATATGTTTCTTATGCCTTCCTTGTTTGAGCCCTGCGGTCTTGGCCAGATTTTCAGTTTCCGCTATGGAGCTGTTCCCATAGTCCGTGAAACCGGCGGTCTTAATGATACCGTCTTTTCATACAACGAGACTACGGGGGAAGGTAACGGTTTTACTTTTACAAATTACAATGCCCACGATATGCTGGACACAATCAGGCGCGCGGTAGATTTTTATTACAACAAAAAAGATATCTGGAGCCTTCTTGTTCAAAGAGGTATGCGTTCAGATTTCAGTTGGGAAAAATCAGCCCACGAATACATGAATATGTACCGTAAAACCTTGCAAAAGTAACTGTTACCCTAAAATTCAATTCCCTTTCGGGCTGAAATGCCTTTTTGATACGGATGTTTTACGGCTTTTATTTCAGATACATAGTCGGCAGCTTCTATCAGACGCTTTCCGGCATTTCTCCCGGTTAATACAAGTTCTGTTTCTTGGGGTTTATCATTTATCATAGCTATAACATCATCCTCACTGATAAACCCATTATTCAGAACTCCTATAATCTCATCCATAATAACCAAATCATAATTATTTTGTAAAATTAGATTTTTTACATTTTGAAATATTTCGTCAGCCTCTTTACGTGCTGCTTCTTTTTCTTCCTCAGTCATATTCCGGACAAACTTATTGCAGCTGAAACCTCTTATTACAGTAAACTCCGGCTCCAACTTCTTTAGAGAATGAAGTTCGCAGGTATCTCTGCTTTTTAAAAACTGAACCATCAGAACCTTCATAGTATCTCCGCAGGCCCTCACTCCAAGGCCTATTGCAGCTGTAGTCTTGCCCTTTCCATCGCCTGTATATATGTGTACCAAACCCTTTTTACTCATAAAAGCCCTCCAATATCTCATTTATTGTTTTATTAAAAACCGGATGCAATACTAAAGGCGCAATTTCATTTAAAGGCTCCAGTACAAATCGTCTTTCATGCATCCTTGGATGAGGAATTACCAAATCAGTGTCATTGATGATATTACATCCGTAAAGTAGTATATCAAGATCAATGGTTCTTGGCCCCCAGTGTATTATTCTCTCTCTTTTGAGCTCCTTTTCTATTCCTGAGCAAACTGAAAGAAGCTCTCTTGCTGACAGGGATGTCCTTATTTCAACCACTGCATTCAAAAAATCCGGTTGCTGCTCATATCCTACCGGAGCAGTATTATAATAAGAGGACACCAACGTAACCTGAGTTTTCTCAGTTATCTTCAGAAGTTCAACCGCCCGGTTTAACTGGTATTCCCTGTCCCCTATATTTGAGCCTAACCCTATATATGCAGTGACTGCATTATTACACATCTATTTCGCCTCTTGTACGCTCAAGCTGCACTCCTGCATACTTAAGATGATATCCCATTGGAGCCCAAGGTTTTTTCAGCAGTATTTTTACTGATACCGCCTTTTGAAAGTTAATAAATATACCCTCAAGAATTTTATATGCAACGGTTTCAATTAAATCATATTTGTCTGAACTTACAACATCCCCAACAACCCGGCATACCTCTGCGTAGTTTAAAGTAGCACTTAAATCCTGATTTTGGGCAGCGGTACTTAAATCTGCCGATATTTCCAACGAAACCAGAAACATCTGCCCCAGTTTTTTCTCCTCTTCTGCTACCCCGTGGTAAGCATACACTTCCAAGTCTTCTATAATTATTTTATCCATTTACCTCACCATACTATCAGTTATTTTTGCTGCTCTTGCATTTTGTAAAACGTCGTGAACTCTCACTATATCGACACCTTTTGCAATCCCTGTTGCAGTTGTGGCCAGTGTACCTTCAAGCCTGTCATAAACTTCAAGGTCCAGTACCTTGCCTATAAAGGACTTTCTTGAGGTCCCTAAAAGCACGGGATAACCAAGGGTCCTAAAAACCTCAAGCTTACCCATTATCTCTAAGTTTTGCTCCCAGGTCTTTGCAAAGCCTATACCGGGGTCGATGATTATTTTATCGTCCTTTATACCTGCTTTTTTTGCTATTAATATACTTTCCTCAAGCTCCCTCAATATTTGTCCTATAAGGTCTTGTCCGTAATCTGTCCCGTTAGTTCTGTTGTGCATTATACATACAGGTACCCCATACTCAGCTATTGTTGGAGCCATGAGGGAGTCATATTTAAGCCCCCAGATGTCATTTATCATATCTGCACCTGCCTTTATGGCAAGTTCTGCTGTGTCTGCCCTGTAGGTATCTACAGAAACAGGCAGGGTAAGCTCTTTTGACAAAGCTTCTATGACAGGTAGTATCCTCTGCTTTTCAATTTCAGCGGACACAGGTATTGCACCGGGCTTCGTAGTTTCTCCCCCAACGTCAATTATATCTGCACCTTCTTCTTGCATTAGTAATGCCTTATTAAGTGCCATTTCCGTGTTAGTGTAACTGCCTCCGTCTGAAAATGAATCCGGTGTAATATTGAGAATACCCATTATATAAGTCTTCTTGCCCCATTCCCATGTACTTCTCCCAATTTTAAAACATCCAGCTGTCATATTGTTTCATCCTTAATCATTTAGTAATTGAGTACGGGTGTGCTCCCGTTTATAAACCGGTTACATTCCTCTACCATATTGCAGTTTACACACTGGCGACAAGATTTATCACCCGCATATAAGACCTTACTTAGAGGGGTACTGTGTCCTTCCTTTTTACGGTGTTTTGCAATTGCATCTAAAATCATTGCAGCGTCATCTTTACTTAAATTTAAATCAACAAGAATTTCTTGAGCCAGAACTGCCCCCTCGACAGCATGGTCCGCCTTTTGTCTGTATTGCTTCCATTTGGCGATATCATGGAGGAGTGCAGTTATATAAATTATTTCTTTGTCAAGGTTATATTTGTTTTCAAGTGCAATAATATAGGCAACTCTTGCAACATCCAATGAATGTTGAATATCATGTCGGCAAAATTTACGGTCCTTCTCTGCCTGAGAATTCAACTCCATATACTTTTTAAATTGTGGATGGTCTATTATTCTTTGTACACTTTCCATGTTGTCCCCTGTATAATTACTTATATAAAATCATCAGTCTTTTTGTAAGATTTGAATCTGTGTTAAATTTTCCCCGAAACGTAGTAGTCGTAGTCCGAGAGCCTGTATTTTTAATTCCTCTGGCAGTCATGCAAGCGTGCTGCCCTTCAATAATTATAGCAACGTCCTCTGAATCAGTAATCTTTTGCATAATTTCAGCTATATCAGAACCTATTCTTTCCTGCAGCTGAAGGCGTTTTCCCACCATGTCGGCAATTCTGGCTATTTTGCTAAGGCCCAGTATTTTGCCGTTGGGTACATAAGCAACCGCAACCTTCATATTGTACATAAGTGCCATGTGATGTTCACAATAACTGAAAATATCTATATCCTTAACTAATACCATTTCCTTATTGTCTTTAGGTATCACCAAATCATCTTCAAAGGTTTTATTGTACATATCAGCAATGTCGTCATTTGTATAGCTGATTCCTTCAAAAATCTCCTCGTACATACGAGCAACACGTGAGGGTGTCTCTTTAAGTCCCTCCCTGTCGGGGTCTTCTCCTATAGCAATCAAAAGACCTCTGATGTGCTCTTCAACTTTTTTCCTATCTATAGACATGTAACCCACCCTGTATACGTATTTTACACAGTCAACGTGAAGATATATTCACAGTGACATTTTTTTCTTAAATCTCTTTATACTGCCGTCAGGCCTTACTTCCCCCGCTGGGACATACCTTTACACAAATACCGCACACAGAACCCCTGCCTATATGCTTTAATTTCGTGCTCATATATTCGGAGCATGCTTTTGCATCTACAACATGCCCTCTTTCTTTCCCAACCTCCCAAAGATTTCCTGTAAGGGCAAGAGCAGGACATGCTTTAACACACCTGTTGCACGACGAGCACTTATTCTGTAATATATTATTTTCAAAAGGAATCGCCATATCAGTAAGAACAGTTCCAAGTCTCACTCTTGGGCCGTATTCCTTATGAATAAATAAACCGTTTTTGCCTATCCAGCCCAAGCCTGCTAAAACGGCACCTGTTTTATGTGGAAACATTCCGCTGTAAGGTATTGGCGAAGTAGGTATGCTTTGTGAAGCAGCAATAGAATATGCCCTATTACCATGTGCCTGAAGACACAGCACCAATCTCAGTGATATCTGGTCTATTAAGGCATTTACAGATCTATAGTGGTTAAAATAAGTAAAGGTAGGTATATCCCCTATCTCGTCTATTATTGCATCCGACAGTCTGACACCGAAGGTTATGGCAGTAGGATACCTTTGTAATCTCTCAGGTAAATGCTCAACTACTTGCGATGTTCCAAAGAAGGTTCCTCCCATGCCATATATTATTGTTTCCAGTTCTTTATATAAATTATCTGACACGTATATCTCCTTTTCCGCTTAAGCCTTATTTAAATATTATATCATTAACTATAAAGGTGGTACACGGGAAATAAACCTCAAATTTGACCGCAAAAAAAGTCTTTTTGGGGTAATATAGTAAACCATAAGCCTTTATGGTATAATTTTAATATATTTAAGGGAATTATTTCAAAGCTAAATTACAGCTAAGAACGGAGGTATTTTATGAGTTCTATTGAAAACAGCAGAGAACTTGCCGAAAACAAGCTGATATTATTATATATTATTCATAACCTGGAGTCACCGGTAACCAATTTGCTTATAACAAAAATTATTTTGGAAAATAAGCTGATGAATTATATTTTTCTTCAACAATATCTTGATGAGCTATGTGAGGGAAAGTTTCTTGCCAAAATAGACGCTGATGAAAAACTGTCATATAGTATTTCTCCTGCCGGAAAACAAAGTCTGGAGTACTTTACTTCATTAATTCCTGCCGGCATAAAAGCCAGAATTGATGAGGCTCTGATTAAATATAAAAAAAGCAAAAAAAATGAAATAAATATACAGTCAGACTTTGTCGCCGTAAAAGAAAATGAGTATATCGTTAGTTTAAGAATTTGTGAAGGAAGCTTTACCTATATAGATTTAAAAATGTCTGTTGGAAGCCGCAATGACGCTAATAAAATCTGCGATAACTGGGCTCAGAATTCAGAAAAATTGTATAGTAGAATATTATCAGCCCTTACTGATACAGGTAGCGATAACTTTGGAAAATAACATCTGACTTTTTAGTAGTAATTACTTAATCCGTGTTTTAACCCCCTGACAAAACACTCTCTTATAAGCAGGTCCAGTTGATGACGAATAAACTGAACTCTCAACTGGGCTATTTTTTGTTTTCCATAATCATCTCTAATATTTTTTAGGTAAATCTCATTTAGCTTTAGAAATTTATATGTAGCTTTAGCTTTTTCAAGCAGTGCCTTGTCGTTGAGTTTTTCTATTGATGATTTATCAAGACATTCATAAGTGTGATTTTGTGTAGCGTAGTTTTCTTTCATATACCCTCCTGAAAATTTTAATAAGTTTTTTCAACGAAATACTTATTATATTATTCACAATGGTATAAATTTATTACATATTTTCTCAATAAATTAAAAAGCCGCCCTATGGCAGCTCTATTACGGAATTCTTTTCAGATGGCCTGTACAAAACAAATTTACTCCCGATAACCTGAACTACTTGGGAATTTGTCTGCTCTGCAATCTCTTCACATATGGTTTTTGTATCACATTCTGCATTTTTCAGGACAGTTGCCTTTATCAGTTCTCTGGCCTCCAGTGCATCTGAAAATTGCTTTATCATATTGTCACTTACTCCGCCTTTTCCAACCTGAAAAATAGGTTGAAGATTATTTGCAAGGGACCTTAAATAGCTTCTTTGTTTACCTGTAAGCATTGCACCCTCCATGTCCGCATAGAAAATATCCATGCATAATCTTACTATCTGCTATAATCAAACTCGGTATCATAAATTCTGACTGTGTCGCCTTCCTCTATTCCCATCTCTTCAAGTGCCGTAATAACACCTTTTTTCTTAAGAGCTCTCTGGAAATATTGCAATGACTCATAATTAGTGATATTGGTAGAACCAATAACCTTCCTCAGCCACTTACCCTCAACTACATATACACCGTCTTCAATTCGTACTTCAAAAGGCTTCTCTTCCTTAGCTCTGTATACAACCTCTTCATTCTTTGTTTCATCAAGAAGAATAGTGTCAGGGAGACTTTTTAATGTATCTGCTACAGCATACATTAGTTCTTTCAGCCCTTTATTTGTTGCGGCAGACACTCCGAATACTTTGTAGCCTCTTTTTTCAAGTGTTTCCTTGAAAACCTTGTAGTTTTCCTCTGCACCGGGTATATCCATTTTATTTGCGACAACAATCTGCGGCCTTGTAGACAAAACCTCGTTATATTTTTGCAGTTCTGCGTTTATGGTATCAAAATCCTCTACTGCATCCCTGCCCTCAACTCCTGATACATCTACAACATGTACAAGTAGTTTTGTCCTTTCAACATGCCTTAAAAATTCATGACCAAGTCCAACACCTTCATGTGCTCCTTCAATAAGCCCCGGGATATCAGCAATTACAAAGCTCTTTCCCTGTTCTATCTGCACAACTCCAAGGTTTGGAACCAAAGTTGTAAAGTGGTAGTTTGCAATTTTGGGCTTGGCAGCAGAAACCATTGACAGTATTGTGGACTTACCAACGTTGGGATATCCCAAAAGTCCAACATCAGCTATCATCTTCATTTCAAGAATCAAGCTGTATTCATCACCGAGATCACCGCTTTTTGCAAAATTCGGCACCTGTCTTGTGGGAGTGGCAAAATGCTGATTGCCTTTTCCGCCCTTTCCGCCTTTTGCTATAACACATGTTTGACCGGGCTTTATCAAATCAACAAGTACCATATCTGTTGTTTCGTCCTTTACCATGGTGCCAAGAGGAACCTTTATTATAAGATCTTCCCCGTTTTTTCCGGAACAGTTTGACGGACCTCCATCCTGTCCTGCCTCTGCCTTGAAGTTCTTTTTGTATCTGAAGTCAATAAGAGTATTAAGTCCTTCATCGACTACAAAAATAACATCTCCGCCTTTTCCGCCATCTCCCCCGTCAGGGCCTCCGGCCGCTATGTACTTTTCACGGTGGAATGAAACCATTCCGTTTCCTCCATTACCGGCCTTAACATATATTTTAGCGCTATCTGTAAACATTTATCTTCTCTCCATAAAACAAATATTCTTTTTTATCAAATCCAGAACTCTGTTTATTTTAACCCGAAACAAATAATTTATGTAAAAAATAACTTTTATTATACGCTAAAAAGGTAGAAAATGCGTATCACATTTTCTACCTTTTTTAATGCGATAATTTTTTGTTATTACTCAGCAGCAGTAACTATCATAACCTGCTTCTTATCTCTGCCAAGTCTTGCAAACTTAACTTTTCCATCCTTTAATGCAAACAAGGTATCGTCCTTACCTATTCCTACGTTTACACCGGGATGAACCTTTGTACCTCTTTGACGAACAAGAATGTTTCCTGCGAGAACGAATTGACCGTCAGCTCTTTTGACACCGAGTCTTTTAGCTGCACTGTCACGTCCGTTTCTTGAACTACCAACACCCTTTTTATGAGCAAAAAGTTGTAAATTAACCTTTATCATGAGATTACACCTCCTCATCCAATACCTTCACATAGTCGGGATAAGCAAATTCTATTTGTTTGAATCCAATTTCCGCTGTAGCCATGATTACATTGGCATCATGCCTCTTTTCAGAAGACAACTCCATGTCAAGTTTGCATGACATAAACCCATCCTTCTGTTTAAAAAAGCCTTTCAGACCAATCAACTCTTCAATAGCTCCTACCGCAGTATAAGCGATTGCGGAAATGGCTGAACATACAATGTCACTGCCTTCTTCGGCAAACCCTGCATGTCCTTTTACTACAAACATACTGATAGTACCTGCTGAATCCTTGCCTATATTAATTTTAATCATTTAACTGTTATCCTTAATTAAGCATTGATCTTTTCGATTTGAACCTTTGTATATGGTTGTCTGTGTCCCTTTTTGTTTCTTATGTTCTTCTTTGCTTTGTATTTGAAAACGATAATCTTTTCACCTTTTCCGTGATTGAGAACCTTTCCGCTTACAGAAGCTGATTCGAGAACAGGAGCACCAAAGCTAACATTTCCGTCCTTTGATACAGCTAAAACCTTATCAAAAGTTACTGAAGATCCTTCTTCAGCAGCGAGCTTTTCTATGAAAACTACATCGCCTTCCTGAACTTTGTACTGTTTTCCACCAGTCATAATAATTGCGTACATATATACACCTCCTAATATCAATCTCGCCGGCTTTATGACGTATATACTACATCAACAGGAGTATTCATCACAGGCAATAATTCAAATGAATTATATTTTGGGAGCCTTGGCCGTGCGGCTACCGATATATTTTAGCACAAGGACTAATCCATGTCAACGTCTTTAATTCTGTAGCCTGCGGGTCTTATATCACTTACGGCAGTAACTTTTACTTTTTTGTCCTTATTATCCGTGAAATTCCTTAAAAATCTTTCAATATTATCTTCAATTACAGGAGCCACGGAAGGATGTACTTCCAGCTTGAATTTCTTTACTGAAGTACAATTTATATGCTCCCTTACCTCTCTGAGTATATTCATGGCATTGGTTTCTCCGGTATAAACTCTTCCTGCCCCGTCACATACAGGACAATCGCAGCTCATAACGGTTGACAGCTCCTGCCTTATCTTCTTTCTGGTCATCTCAACAAGGCCAAGTTCGGTCATTCCCAGTACTATTGTCTTTGTTCTGTCACTCTTTAAGCTTTGTTTCAGGGAATCCAAAACCAGTTGCTGATGCTCTGAGTTGTTCATGTCAATAAAATCTATTATTACAATACCGCCTATGTCTCTTAACCGAAGCTGTTTTGCTATCTCTCTTGTTGCTTCAACATTGGTTTTAAGTACTGTTTCCTCAAGATTACTTTCTCCTACAAACTTACCTGTATTAACATCAATTACTGTAAGAGCCTCTGTTTTATCTATAATTATATATCCGCCGCATTTCAGCCAGACCTTTCTGGATAGGGCCCGCTCGATTTTTGTTTCTATCTGGTAGTAGTCAAAAATATTGTAATCCTTCTGGAACAGTTCTACTCTGCTTTTGAGCAGCGGAGATATCATTTCCACAAGTTCAAGTACTTTTAAGTACTCTTTTTCATTATTAATAATAAATTTGTTTACATCCCATGTGAACAAATCTCTCACAGACCTGTATATAAGGTTTATATCCTTATGGATACACCTTGGAACAGGGCCTTTATTTTCACTTTCCTTTATTTTTGCCCAAAGCTTTAAAAGGAAAGAAACATCCTCTACAAAGTCAGCTTCTTCTTTTCCCTCAGATACGGTTCTGACAATCAAGCCCATGTTTTGGGGCTTTAGTTTTTCGGCTATTTTCTTTAGCTTCTGCCTTTCCGTATCGTTTTCAATCCTTCGGGATATTCCTATATAATCTGCATTTGGGAGCAAAACAAGATTTCTTCCAGGTAAAGTTATATGAGTTGAAACTCTGGGTCCCTTTGTGCCGATAGGCTCTTTTATAACCTGTACCGTTATCTCCTGTCCTACTTTGAGGATATCAGTAATATTGTATTCCTCGTAGTTACTGGAAACTTCTGTTTCATCATCGGAGTATTCTTTTTTGGGAATGGCATCACCCACATACAAAAATGCGTTTTTTTCATAACCAATATCAATAAAGGCGGCCTGCATACCGGGCAGCACACTGCTTACTTTCCCCCTGTATATATTGCCTACAAGCCCCTGATGACTTGTTCTTTCTATATGAATTTCAGCCAGTTCCTTATCTTCCAGAATACCAACTCTAATTTCACCCGGACTAACATCTACTATAATCTCATTAACCATCTAATCACCTCAAACTACTTCTTCCATAGGATCCAGAAGCTGATCCTGTGACCTTACAAAAAGCTTTGTTCTATGAATCCTGTCAATCTCGTATTCAAATCCAAGATATCCGCATAAAGACTCAATCAGAAGGTCAGGCTTTAAATTCGCTTTACTTCCTGCACTGACAAGAGCCGTAAATCTAATTATGTTGAAGTCTCCACAAGGCTGAAGCTCAAAATTCAAATCAAATATCATGTCTCTGATATCGGTATCCTTTACCCCGTTTTTTGTTCTTTTCTTAACGACAATTTCTTTTTGTGATAAATATTTGTCAATAGACACTTTCAAGGTCTTTTGGTTACATTCTACAGGAGTACCAACAATTACAATATACTCTGACGCCGCTATGGTAGCCATTATATTTTGCTTGGACGCCTTCTTTTTGGCGGCAAGAACTTCAACTCCTTTAGGGAGCTGTAAATTCAGCCTGTCTGCAAATTCCTGCGCTGACATTTCATCATCGGTAATTTCGAAATCACCGTACTCAGCTTCACTTGTAACTCCCACCCCCAAGGGCAGACCAAAAACCATGCCTGGGTGAGGATTAAAGCCCTGAGAATAGGCTATGGGAAGTCTTGCCCTTCTTATGGCCCTTTCAAATACCTTCATGAGGTCAAGGTGAGAAATGAATTTTACTTCATCGCCACGCCTGAACTTTACACGTATAATAGTCAATTTAATTACCTCCACAAACACCGCTATCAAATATTGTAGCACCGCAGCCACCGCAGTTTACACGGCAATTGGGTGTAATTTTTTCTTCCAGCGCCTTTTTAGATTCGCTTATAAGATATTTTTTGGAAACTCCTATATCAATATGATCCCAAGGCAACAGCTCTTCATAATCTCTTCTTCGTGTTGCATAAAAATATGGGTCAACTCCACATTCTTCAAAAGCTTTCATCCAAACATCAAACTTGAAGTGTTCACCCCAACTGTCAAATTTGCAGCCCATTTCCCATGCTTTCAGAAGCACTTTACAGGTCTTTCTGTCTCCTCTCGCAAACACTGCTTCCAGAAGGCTCAGACGATTTTCATGATAATTATAAGTTACCTGCTTTGAGCGAATTTTGCTTTTTAAAAGCATTTGCTTTTCATTGAGGTTTTCTCTGGTATCCTGAGGCTCCCATTGAAATGGCGTAAAGGCCTTTGGCACAAAGGATGATGTACTTACGGTAACATTGAGGAATTTTCCTTTCTTTTCCCTTGGAACGGTTTTATAAGCGTTTACTACCTTGTACGCCAAATCTGCAATTCCCTCTACATCCTCCATGGTCTCAGTAGGCAAACCAAGCATAAAATACAGCTTTACACCGTTCCAGCCTCCATTAAATGCCATAGATACAGCATTTAACAAATCTTCTTCTGTTACACCCTTGTTTATTACATCTCTTAGTCTCTGAGATCCTGCTTCGGGAGCAAATGTAAGTCCGCTTTTCCTTACCTTCTGGGCTTTTTCCATTAAATCGAGAGAAAAGGAATCAATTCTCAATGAAGGCAAAGATAAATTTACTTTTTTCTCTTCCATTTCATCAAGTAATCCTGTTGTCAGTTCGTGAAGCTCTGTATAATCGCTTGTACTAAGTGATGTTAGAGAAATTTCCTCATATCCGGAGCTTTCCTCAAGCTTATTAGCTATCTCAATCAACCTCTTGTGACTCTTTTCACGTACGGGTCTGTATATAAATCCTGCCTGACAGAATCTGCATCCTCTTGTACAGCCTCTGAACACTTCGAGCATTATTCTGTCATGTACTATATCAGTATATGGAACAATAATTTTTTCAGGAAAATAAGCCTTGTCCATATCTTTTATTATTCTCTTTTTAATTTTTACGGGATAATCCGGCTTCTTAGGCTCAAAACTTCTTATAGTGCCGTCCTCATTATATGAAACATCATAAAATGCCGGGACATATATACCTTCTATTTTGACTATATCTTCAAGAAATTCCTGTCTGTTACGCCCTGTTCCTTTCCATTTTGCATATGCATCCATTACTTCGTTGATTATTTCTTCACCTTCGCCCATCATAAAGAAATCAATTATGTCAGCTAACGGTTCAGGATTATATGCGCAGGGGCCTCCTGCACAAACAAATGAATCACTGTCACTTCTTTTGTCCGAGGTCAGAGGTATACCTGCCAAATCAAGCATATTTATTATATTTGTAAAGCTCATTTCATATTGAAGTGTAAAGCCTACAAAATCAAAATCCCTGATTGGGTTTTTAGATTCAAGTCCATATAGCGGGATATTGTTCTGCCTCATCTTCTCTTCCATATCCGTCCAAGGGGCAAATACCCTTTCACAATAGCAGTCATCTCTATCATTTAACAAATGGTATAGGATTTTCATACCCAGATGGGACATGCCTACTTCGTAAGAGTCGGGAAAGCAAAATGCAAAACGTATGTCTACACTTTTAGGGTCTTTTATGACGCTGTTCCATTCATTTCCTGTATATCTAGATGGTTTCTCAACACTCTTCAATAACGCATCCGACAGTTTAACACTCATTTTTTCCTCCGATATATCTAATATTTATAAATAGCAAAAAAAAAGAACTCGGTTATTCTATACAGCTAAAAGCCGATTTTTACCAAAATAATCTTTCGAGTACCAAAAAATATTATAGCAGAACAAAGTACATATGGTAATACATTTTTATAATTCTTTTATAGTATTTATACAATAATAAGAATTTATTATTATTCCGTTAAAATTTGACTGAATATCTTTTCAGCATTTGACCAAAATACTCTTATATATTATAGGTATTCTTATAAAATCGGAGCAAAGACTTATGCTGGAATTAATTAGAATCAGTAAAACCTATCATGTGGGAAATGTGGACACTATAGCACTGTCAGAAATAAGTGTGTGCTTTCGGAAAAAAGAGTTCGTTGCAATTTTGGGCACAAGCGGGTCAGGCAAAACAACTTTTTTAAATATTCTCGGAGGACTGGACAGATACGATTCAGGTGAAATGAGTATAAGGGGTAAAAACACATCCCAATTTACGGAAAAAGAATGGGACGCATACCGAAACAATTCCATAGGCTTTGTATTTCAGAGCTACAACCTGATTAACCATCTGAGTATTATTGATAATGTGGAACTGGGTATGACCTTAAGTGGAATTCCCCAGGAAGAAAAAAGGAAAAAATCTCTGGAGGTATTGAATAAAGTTGGCCTCAAGGAACATCTTCATAAAAAGCCAAACCAACTGTCAGGTGGTCAAATGCAGCGTGTGGCAATTGCCCGAGCGCTTTCCAATGACCCTGAAATTCTTTTATGCGATGAGCCTACAGGCGCTTTAGATTCAGAAACAAGTATTCAAATTATGGACTTAATAAAAAATATATCTCAAAATCGTCTGGTTATTATGGTAACGCACAATCCTGCTATTGCTGAAAAATACGCCGACAGAATCATTAATTTTAAAGACGGTAAAATTATTTCCGACAGTAATCCCTGTGAGCCTCTTCAATCGTCAGCCGGATTTCACCTAAAAAAAACCAGCATGAGCTTTTTTACGGCCCTTAAACTGTCATTTAACAATATTAAAACAAAAAAGTGGAGAGCTTTTCTTACCTCATTGGCTTCAAGTATTGGAATAATTGGTATAGCGGTTATTCTGAGCCTGTCTGCAGGTTTCAAGAAACAGATTGACAAATTTCAGAGTGATGCCCTCGCTGAATTTCCCATAATACTGACGCAAACTCCCTCTCATATGAATTCGGAAAATATAAAATCATTCAAAAGTGAAACAAAGAAAACAAGTACCGGAAATGCTGAATATGCTGCTTCAGACAAGGTATACTTGTATGATTCGTCAAAAAGCATATTTAATCATAGAAATATTTTTACCGAGGAATATCTGGAATATATCGGTAAAATTAATCCTAAAATTTGTAGCAGTATAGGCTATGCCCGAATAGTAGGAATTAATCTGGTGCGTAAAATTAACGGAAAAGCCTCCCCCGTGTCGTTGTTTAACCCTCTGGAAGCCCTGAAGGAAAAAGCAAACACGTCCAGTATGGAAGGAGTTGGCCTTTCGTCTTATCCACAGCAGTTAAAAAAAGATGACCAGTCATATCTTTCGAAAAATTATGAGCTTATGGCAGGTAAATATCCCGACAAGCCTACTGATATGGTACTTGTAGTAGATTCTAAAAACCGTATAAACTATACTATACTAAAAGGTCTGGGCTTTCTAACCGACAATAAAAAATCTATTAATTTTGATGACATTGTAGGTACCGAGTTTAAGATAATATCAAACAATGATTATTATGTTAAAACCGAGTTCGGCACATATCTTCCGGGCGATAATTATGAAGCCATGTATTCTTCTAAAAAAAGTATTCCCGTTACTATTACAGGGGTAGTAAGAAAGAAGCAAACCGTTAAAATCGGAATTCTTGCTCCCGGTATTGCTTACAGTGATAAACTGACCCAGTTGGTAATTAACAGCTCTAAAGATTCCGACATCGTAAAAGAGCAGACGGACAGCAGTAAAAATGTCATTACCATGCAGAATATGGATAAAACCGAAAAATCTATGTTCCTAGCATATCTGGGCGGAACTGCCTCCCCATTTATGATAATGGTTTATCCGGACAATTTCAGTGATAAGGATGCTGTTACGGCTTATCTGGATGCATATAATGAAGGCAAGTCTCTCGATAATAAAATATTTTATACCGACCTTGCCGGAACTATGTCTCAGATGACAGGAGGAATTATGCGCGGTATTACTATCGTGCTTTTAGCGTTTGCTTCAATTTCTCTTGTGGTAAGCCTGATTATGATAAGTATTATCACTTACACTTCAGTACTGGAACGTACAAAGGAAATAGGCATACTGCGTTCGCTTGGTGCAAGGAAAAAGGATATTTCCCGGGTATTTGATGCCGAAACCTGCATTATAGGTGTATTCTCAGGCATACTTGGTATAGTAATTGCATATTTATTAACGATACCTATAAATAAGATTATATATAATATGACAGAGCTCAAAGGTGTGGCCCAGCTGCAAATACTTCATGCATTACTGCTTGTCCTACTAAGTACAGTTCTTACTATAATTGGTGGTCATATTCCTGCCAAAATGGCTTCCAGAAAGGATGCTGTTGAAGCACTAAGGAGTGAGTAAAATATAAAAAGGACTTGCCAACATATATCAGCAAGTCCTTTTATGGTCGGAGTGAGAGGATTTGAACCTCCGGCCTCTTAGTCCCGAACCAAGCGCGATACCAAGCTTCGCTACACCCCGAATCTCATTATATTATTTTACTAGTAAATAATTTATTTTACAAGACTAAAATGAGAATTTATTCAAATTTTGATGCTTTTAAATTCATTCGTTTTTTCAGTAATAAACTCTATTATCTGCTTATGTTCTGCCTTACCGTTCCCCGTTATGGTTATGGGTTCGCCAAAAGACATACATACGGGTTCTTTTCTATGGATTGGTCCAATATCCTTTATAAGCTTGCCATTTCCCCAAAAATCAGTTTTTATTGCAACAGGTATTACTGGTACGCCTGCCTCTTTTGCAAGCTTTATACCCAGTGAATTAAACTTTTCAGGACTGAATTGCTCCTGTCTTGTTCCTTCAGGAAATAAAACAATGGACCTTCCCTCAGCCAATATTTCCTTGCCCTTGTTTATAACATTTAGTAAATCCTGTCTTGAGTTCTTTCTGGAAACGACTATAGGGTTTCTGCTTCTCATAATAGGCCCGAATATTGGCATTGTTACAAGAGAATCCTTTACAACATAGGTAACTTCCTTCAACGGTGCAATTATACAAGGAAATACAAAAGTTTCCAATGTGCTCATGTGGTTACTTACAAACACAACAGGCCCATCATGCTTTGTAATATTATCCATACCATCAATAAAAAGTCTACCACCGCTCTTTTCAATACATTCAACTATAGTATAGCTGGAATCCGCCCACTCTTCTGTATCATATTTATTCTTTACAGCAAGGTTTCTTCCTTTTAAAACTACTTTTCCATAGCCGTAAACAAAATACCATCTCGAATTGAGAAAAAGCTTGTCAAATATATTTCGCTTATTTTCTGTAGTTTCATATTTGTTGCCTGTAAAATATCTCTTCATATCCATCACTTCCGCTATTATAAAATTATCCATCCATAATACCAGTGATAATTATATCTCACATTTAATACCGTGTCCACTCTCCAGAAAATCATTCTTTAGTGTTTAAAATTTATAATATTTAGAATATAATAAAAATATCAACTATAAAATTAAATATGAATTATTACGGAGAACTCTAATGAATGCAAACGACATTATAATCGGGACCAAATTAGAAATTGAAATACCAGAGTACATAAAAAGTTTTCCCTCACAGACATCCAGCTATATCAGCCAGTTGCTGGATGTGGCAGACGAAAAAAACATAACTATTGCTGCACCAATGAGTGAGGGTCGTTACAAGTATCTTTCTGCCGGGCTGAACATTGTTGTGTACTTTTTAAGTCACAGACAAGAACTGATGCACTTTAATGCCACTGTAAAAAAATATAAAAAATTAGGATATTTGGAAGCCTTTGATGCGTTAATAACCAGTGAATTTAAAAAAATACAAAGAAGAATGAACTACAGACTCAATACTGTTTTGGAATGTAAATATGTTACTGTTGATGACCAGCCCTTAATCGGGGAAAAGCCGGAATTTAAAGAAATACCTTCAAATGAGTTAAAGAATGCATTAACCAAAAACATCAGCGGAAGCGGTATATGCCTGATTATGGATAATTCCTTTGACTCCGGCATGATATCGGATATTTCCATCGACCTTGAAAGTATGGGACAAATACGGGTGCTGGCACAGGTGATCCGTTCAACAAGTGTGGAAAACAAGAAGCACGAAGTGGGTATGAATTTTATTTATATCTCTCCTCAGGATTTAATTACGCTCACTAAGTTCATTTTTAAAAAACAGAGGCTTATGCTGAAAAACAATCCTATATCAAAAAAATAATTACTTTATTTTAGGGTTCTTAATTTGTATGGCCCTGCCAATAGAGTTTGTTCCTAATCTACTTCTTATTGAATCAATGGCTTTTTCAAGCTTTTCTTCTTTTCGGGATGAACTGTCACAAAATTCAATTGTATCAAATAGTGACATTTGTCCTGAAAGGCTGTCATTTTCAAAGCCACTGATGCTTATTCCTATTAAACGGACAGGCATTAAACTGTTCCAGTTTTTATTTAAGACAGAGAAACCTGTCTCATATATGTCTTTTGTGAGATAAGTAGGCTCTATGCTTGTTTGTCTTGTTATTGTCTTAAAATCCGAGTACTTTATGGTTATTTGAATAGTACGTCCCTTTTTATTGTTTTTACGGGCTTCGTAGCCGACTTCTTCGCACATTTCAATAAAGGTCGTCTTCACTTCATCAATATCTGTTATATCTGACGAAAGTGTCGTTGATCGCCCGATGGACTTCATTTCACCTGACACATGAGGCGTAACTGCTGACTCATCAATCCCGTTTGCCATTCTTTGAAGCTCCAGCCCCTGTCTGCCAAGGAAACTGACCAAAGCCTGTGAATTATAGTTTGCCAGTTCACCTATAGTCTTTATCCCTAAATTGCTAAGCTTCAGTCCAGTCTGTTTACCTATTCCGTACAGGTCGGTTACTTTTAAAGGCCACAATTTAGTTTGAATGTCTTTCTGCCAGAGTTCGGTTATTCCCATTGGCTTCTTAATTTCAGATGCTATTTTTGACAAAAGCTTGTTTTGAGAAATTCCTATAGAACACCATAAGCCCAACTCGTCATTTATTGCATCCATTATCTGTTGTGCAGCTTCTACAGGGCTTCCAAAGAGTGTCTCTGTACCGGACATATCCAGCCACGCTTCATCTATACTGTTTTGTTCTATAATCGGAGAAAATCTTGCAAGTATCTCCATAACTTCCATGGACTTTTTTTCATAGTACCTGTGCTCCGGCGGAACAAGCAACATATCAGGGCAAAGCTTCAGAGCCTGATGAATAACCATAGTAGTTTTAACCCCAAATTTTCTTGCTTCATAGTTTGCAGCAAGAATTATCCCGGTTCTGGTTTTGGGATTACCCGCTACAGCAGCGGGTTTTCCTGCCAGTTCAGAGTTTCTGGACATTTCACAGCTTATAAAAAATGCGTTCATATCCACTAGAAAAACTACTCTGTCCATCTGTCCTTCTCCTTTCAGGAAAACTGTCCGGTATTGTATGAAATCAAATAAAGGAGCCTCAACGAGGACTCCTTATATTCTAAATTTACTGCATATGTCAAATTTATTATTTAGCAGCTTTTGCAGTTTCAGCAAGCTTAGCAAATGCAGCCGCATCGTTTACTGCCAAATCAGCAAGAACTTTTCTGTTAAGTTCTATTCCTGACTTCTTCAAACCGCTGATGAATTTGCTATATGATAAACCGTTAATTCTTGCAGCAGCATTTATTCTTGCGATCCAAAGCTTTCTGAAATCTCTCTTCTTAGCTCTTCTGTCATTGAAAGCGTAATTCAAAGATTTCATTACGGCTTGGTTTGCCATTCTGTAGAGCTTGCTCTTTGCACCAAAATATCCTTTTGCAAGCTTTAATATCTTTTTATGTCTTGCACGGGTTCTAACCGCACCTTTAACTCTTGCCATAAACCTTCGTCCTCCTTCTTATTTATATGGAATAAGTTTTTTGATAGTAGCTTCTTGTGCAGCTGAAACGTATGCACCTAATCTATGATGCTTTTTAGCTTTTCTTGACTTTGATACAAGTCTATGGTTTCTCCAAGCCTGACCTCTTTTGATCTTACCTGTAGCTGTAACTCTAAATCTCTTTTTAGATGCACTATGTGTCTTTAACTTTGGCATATCATTCTCCTCCTATCCTACTGCTTTGGATTAAGTATCATTATCATACTTTTGCCTTCAAGTTTTGGTCTTTTCTCAACTGTTCCAACATCTTTTACTGCTTCTTCAAACTTGCCTAGAATTTCGTTGCCTATTGAGGTGTAATGCATTTCTCTTCCCCTAAATTTAACGGAAACCTTGACCTTATCTCCATCCTTTAAGAACTTATATGCATTCTTAACTTTGAATTCAAAATCATGGTCTTCTATAGAAGGGGAAACTCTAACTTCCTTTATGCTTATGATCTTCTGATTTTTCCTTGCTTCTTTCTCTTTCTTGGCAAGCTCGAACATATATTTACCGTAGTCCATTATCTTACAGACAGGCGGTACTCCTTGTGGAGCGATCTTTACCAGGTCAAGATTTTTTGAATTGGCAAGTTTTTGGGCTTCGTTAATTGCTAATATACCAAGCATAGTACCATCAGCATCGATAAGTCTAACTTCTTTATCCCTTATATCCTCATTGATCATTAATTCATTTTTGCTAATAACTGACACCTCCGCATTTAATAGGCAAGAAGATTCTCTTCAAGTCCATATAATATTTAAACAATAAAAAAAGTGGATAGAAGCAAGTATCCACTAATAATCTCAAATCTCAGCCATTACATATAAATATGTTTAAAACCGATATTGACCCGGCAAATCTTGTCCGCTCAGGTGAGAAGTGGAAAAACTTCTTCTTGTTTTGCATAAATATGATAACAAAATATCTTCACTCTGTCAACATTTTTATACATCCTTATTTCCCCTATTATTTTATTCTTTCATATACAAGCCACTTATATTCATATGGATTTTTTTCATCCTTGGTGCCAAGCTCTCCTGATATCTGTTTCCATTGGCTGTAGTCAATTTCAGGAAAAAAAACATCTGCTTCAAACTCTTTTTCTATCAGAGTTAAATACAGTCTGTCTGCACTAGGAAGAAATTCTTTGTATATTTCAGCTCCACCAATTATAAAAGCTTCCTCTTCACCTATGTACTCCATGGCTTTTTTTATTGAATGAACCGTAGTACAGCCCTCCGGACTATAGTCTGTAGCTCTTGTAATTACTATGTTTTTTCTGCCCGGTAAGGGTTTGCCCAGAGAGTCAAAAGTTTTTCTTCCCATAATGACGGTTTTTCCCATAGTAATTCTTTTAAAGTATGCAAAATCAGCCGGTATGTGCCAAGGCATTCTGTTCTTACAGCCAAGGGCATTGTTACGGCCCATAGCCCATATCATTGATATCATACAGCCACCGCTCCTTTAATATTTGGATGTGGGTCATAATCTGTTAATGTAAAATCACTGTATTTAAAGTCAAATAAGTCCTTTACGTCGGGATTAATATTCATTTTTGGCAAAGCCCTTGTATCACGGCTCAATTGCAGATTTACCTGTTCAATATGATTCAGATAAATGTGCGCATCCCCCAGAGTATGGACAAATTCGCCGGCTTTGAGTCCGCAGCTTTGAGCTATCATCATTGTAAACAATGCGTATGATGCTATGTTAAAGGGCACACCAATAAAAACGTCAGCACTTCTCTGGTACAACATACAGGAAAGTGTCCCGTTAATCACATAAAACTGATAAAAACAATGACATGGGGGCAAAGCCATTTTTTCTATATCTGATACATTCCATGAGCTTACTATTAATCTTCTGGAATCAGGATTGTTCTTTATTTGCTCAAGAACTCCCTTGAGCTGGTCAATGCTTCTTCCGTCCGGTGTACTCCAAGACCTCCATTGATGTCCGTATACTGGGCCAAGGTCGCCATTTTCATCTGCCCACTCATCCCATATAGAAACTCCGTTTTCCTTTAAATACTTTATGTTTGTTTCTCCGCTTATAAACCAGAGCAGTTCATGTATTATTGACTTTAAATGAAGTTTTTTAGTTGTTAATAATGGAAATCCCTTTTGAAGATCAAATCTCATCTGGTATCCAAAAGTGCTTATAGTTCCCGTTCCTGTTCTGTCTTCCTTTTTAATACCGTTATTTAGTATATGTTTACATAAATCTAGGTACTGTTGCATGAATTATATCTCCATTTCCGGCATATTATTTACACATTATTGATATTACTTTTTTATATTATATAATGAATTGTCCTTTTTGTCAGGCTGACAGTCTGTATTTTTTTCTGTATTCATAAAAACCTGTCATCAACAGCTCACTTCCCTTTGCTGCAAGAACAAATACAAGCATCATGGCAAAATACCTGTATCTGACCTGTATTTCAATCAAAGCATGAGCTGCAAAATAGCAGCAGATTATTGAAGCTATCAGCATAATGCCTGTACCTGTTTTTTTCCGTGTGAGGGTTAAGCATAAACCTGCAAGCATGAGTATAAATACAAGGACGTAATACATTTTTTCTATTTTGAGAATAGGGAGTTCGTATTTTTTCATGGTTTCAGAAGCCACAAGAGTATTGTTTTCCTTATTATAAAAGCCCCACTTCATGGTATCAAAATAACTCCACATAATCTCCTGTTTTGTATTAATCAAATCAAGCATTTTCCCCGGACTTATGGATATGCGTTCTTTGATCACCTTCTTTGATACTTCATTTCTCTGTTTAAAATCCTGTATATAAAATATTTTGTACTGGTCAGGATAAGAGAATGAGCCCTTGGTTTCGTAATTGAAGCCCACCACAAACTTCCACAAAGGATAGTTATTGCTCAAGCCTTCAGGGTTTATGTCCGCCTTTTTTACTATGCTTGAAAAAGTAAAACTCATAAGGAAATATGCTGCAATCATAACCACTGCGGCAACAATACGTATAAGCTTTTTTTCTCTTATGGATTGTGTAACTGCCCAAATCACAACACCTCCCAGTATAACCACACCAAGAGGTCTGACAGCATCACCAAAGGAAAGAAAAATGCCGGACGCAACGCTTCTTATTGCAAAATTTATGCGGGTTTCAAGAAGCAGATATATGGAAAGCATAAACATACATGCAGCAAAATGCTGATTTGTAAGTACAGGAGTCAGGAAATATGGCGCAGGATACAAAAGATACAATAAAGCCACAAATCTTGCTGTATAATCATTTGATATTTTTCTGGCAATAAGATAAATAAGGGAATTGGAGCCTGCCATAAAGAAGCAATTTACAAGCTTCAAAGGCAGAAGCCCCGTACCAAATAATTTCATAATCATGGCATAGTATATAACCGGCCCTGTCTGATATGGAAATGACTTAAAATAAAAGCCATGTCCGAAGGACTTGTCTCCGCTATTGAGCTTTACGGCACAATTATAGAATGTGTTAAAATCGGATATAGGCAGTGCATCAGATGTAATTGCGACTAAACCTTTAGCCGCAAATGCCAAGAGGAATATTACCACAAAAAATACCAGCGGTGATATATTTATCTTGTATGAAACCAAGTAAACTATTAGTACCGCCGGGATTACCATCAACGCAAATATAAACGCATTATTATATACAGAGTACAAAAAGTTCAGATATAATAAATATGCTGTAAAGGCTGTCAGTAGGATTATTATTGTCTTATTTAATGCATCTCTGTTTTTTAATTTCATTTTATTTCGCTTTTCCTCTCAGTCCCATCCTGAAATCCTAATAACTCGCCTACAATATATAATGGACGGGCTTTTACTTCTTCGTATATCCTACCGACATATTCCCCCATAATGCCTATGACTATCAGCATCACACCGTTTAAGAACAGGGATACCGCCATTGATGAAGCCCAGCCTGAGGCAATATCGTTTTTTACAAATCTCTGTATCAAAACAACAATCAGATATATAAAGCTTATTATAGAAACAAGCATTCCTGCAAATGTTGCAAGCTTCAAGGGTTTATACGAAAATGAAAATATTCCGTCTCCTGCCAGCTTGAGCATCTTTTTAAGGGGATACTTTGTTTCGCCTGCAAATCTCTTTTCACGTCTGTACTCTACACTTGTCTGTTTGAAGCCGACCCAACTCACCAAGCCTCTAACATATCTTGAACGCTCCGGGAGACATTTCATTGCATCGCATACTTTTCTGTCAATAAGCCTGAAATCACCTACGTCAACAGGTAGCTTGACATCTGTCATACTGTCAAGGAAACGGTAGAACATTTTGGCAGTAAACTTTTTAAAGAAGGTTTCCCCTTCTCTTTGAAGCCTTTTTCCATATACCACTTCAAAGCCCTGCTCCCATTGCTCCACCATTTGAAGAATAACTTCAGGCGGGTCCTGCAAGTCTGCATCTATTATTACTACAGCGTCTCCCTTTGCATAATCCATCCCTGCGGTAATAGCTATCTGATGTCCGAAATTTCTTGCAAAATTTATTACCCGCACACACGGATTTGCCAAGGCAATTTCTCTGAGTTCTAAATATGTATTATCCTTACTTCCGTCATTTATAAAAATGTACTCAACATCCATAAAATAGTTTTCAAACACTCCGGAAAGCCTTTTAAAGGTTTCATTTATTACTTCCTGTTCATTATAAACCGGAACAATTATTGATAATAACTTCTTTGACATTTAGTACTTCTCCTCGCTTTCAGCCGAGTATAATATAGCAGCTTTTTCCTTATTTTTTCTTTAAACAATTATAACACACTAGTAATTATTATCAATTTTGACGTTAAATATTAAGAAAAAGTTCATATTTGTGTAATATTGATACATAAAAAAATTCTTCTTTAGGATTTTAACGTAAAGAAGAATCTTTTTTATTTACTTAAATTATTTTTTTGCTGTAAAACTCTCATATATGCTGTTGGAAAGCATCGCAATTGTAAATACTATTCCGGCCTCTACATATCCTCCAATGATATCACTTGCATAATGGTTTTGAAGATAAACACGGCTAAACCCGATTATCAGAGGCATTATTATACAAAAAGCCAAAAGTGAAATTCTGCCTGCTTTTATTTTAATACGTTTATTAATTACAAGATAAAGCACCAGATAAAAAATAAATGCCATTGCAGCATGGCTGCTCGGGAAGGAGAATTTGTCCACTTCCACATCAGGGTGTGGTCGGTTAAAAATGTCCTTTAGCAAAGGGTTTAAAAAGGATACAACAAGTATTGCAGCAGAATATGATATATACCTGGAATACCCTTCCTTGTTAGCAAAAACTACAATACCAAGTGCTGCTGTTGCCAATCCCAAATAAAGATTCACCTGTGGATCACCTATATTTCCCAGAAACTTAACAATCTTTTTTGTTGTATGTGATTTAAGACTTCTCAAAAAATCATAAACGGTACTGTCAAAACCATTTATAGTACCGGACTTAATTAACAGAACCAGACCTGCAAATGCAAGACCCAATATCAGAAGAAATATAGTATTTATTAAAATCTTATTATTTTTGTTTTTCATATTTGATTCAGTCATAATATTGTTTGCCAATGATTGAATCTCCTTTCATATTGTAGTGTATTACCCCATGTATTCTCCGTTATAACTGACCATAACGGCATTTACAACACCCTCAATCTCAATTATATCATTAACAAATTTGCTGTATCCGTCTTTTAACTGAACTTCCACCGTAAGCTCCATACCTGTTTTGGATACCGTCTTACCTTTAATAGTTGACTTTGCCGATTTTGATTCAATTAAATCAATTACGCCGTCTTCAACATTTGAGTTTTCACAATTAATTACTATTATATAGGGTGTGGTCCTGCTTTTTCTGTTAACAAAAACAGTCATAACGATACCCATTAGAAGACTTGTTACAACTGCAAGGGGTATCATTCCGGCACCAACGATTATTCCTGATGTAATTGCCCAAAATAAAAAGACTATGTCGAAGGGGTCTTTTAGTGCCGTCCTGAATCTAACTATTGAAAGTGTGCCCAACATACCGAGGGAAAGTACTACATTGCTGGAAACTGCCAGTATAACCGCACATGTTATCATTGCCATTCCTATTAACGATAGCCCGAAATTTGCTGAAAACATTACCCCCGAAAATGTCTTTTTGTAAACCATATAAATAAAAAATCCTATTAAAAATGAAACTATAATTCCTAAAAACATATCAAAACCGCTTACCGCTGTGGCATTCTTTATAAAACTCGAATTTAAGATACTGTCCACTTTATTTTACCCCCTAGATGTGTTTATCCGAATTTTCTGCAGGCTACATATTTTGAAAAGGAAGATACAAGCCTGTCCTGAACCATGACTATGTCTGAAATCATGGTGGGTTTGTAATTATCATATTTGACCTCCAAAATTATTGTCTGACCTTCTGCCAGAACTGTAGGAACATTGGGATTAAGCATATCCACACTATTTATACTTGTCCTTACATTCCTGTCCAATGTAATTCTCACATTTCCTGCTGAATATACAAAGGGCTCACGGTTATAATCCACAATCACTTTGGGCCTTAGTTGTTCTGTTTTCATTTTTGTATATAACTCTGAAACAAGTTGCCTGTCAGAATTAAGCATCCATTCTGTGTCCCCCTGAATTATACGCCTTACTTCTTCTTTTGTGACTGTTTCCGATACCTTACTGCACATTCCGTTTATTTTGCTTTTCTTCTCAAGTTTTATAAAGTCATAATTGTCGTTGTAGCAGCGAATTCTGAATTTCTCCCGTATACTAACTCCGCTTATTTTCTCGTATAACGCCTTGTTGTACATGTTATCAAAATACAGACTTCTTATTTTATATTCACCTGTTTCATCAACGTGGTTATCATGAGGTATTACTGCTCTTAATCGTGAGCGAACGGTAAGATAGTCTGAATAATTAAGAAATATCTTGTATTCATGGCGTAATTTCAAATCTCCCCCTCCTTGCTCTTCTTTTTTTATACTTTACACGTGAATACCTGCTTAGTAATATGGAAAATATGATTATTGCAATTGAGGACATAATTATCAAAACTTTTGATAAGCCTGTATTTACTTGAATATTATCTGATGCTCTGACACTTTTTGAAACCTCGTAAGCGATTGGCCCCAATACTCCAAAGATTTTTTTCAGGTATATAATATCCTCTGATGACTTAAATTTGGTGAGATCAATTTTACCGTCTGTTTTGTATTCTTCCGAAAGGTAATTCAAAAGTATTTTTAATACCCCATCCATATCTTTGTTGGTAATTCCCAATAAAGAATACATTGTAATTGTTTTGGTCATATCCAAATTGTGTGTATCAATAAGTGTTTCGGGGTGCTCTTTTTGTCCTTTTAAGGTAGACGGTAAAATGTTGTTTAACTGTGCCTGAACACTTTTGGCTCTGAGCTTGCAGAATTTATTTAAATCACTAACCCCCTCCACAAACTGATTGTATGTAAAAAACCCCTTCTTATCATTTTGGATATATGGAGATATCATTTCAACAGTGGTTTCATAAAACGTGTCAAAGTAGCCG
Organism: Ruminiclostridium papyrosolvens DSM 2782; assembly: GCF_029318685.1. NCBI lineage: Bacteria > Bacillati > Bacillota > Clostridia > Eubacteriales > Oscillospiraceae > Ruminiclostridium > Ruminiclostridium papyrosolvens. The sequence continues at coordinate 1,284,815 of NZ_CP119677.1, read as the reverse complement.
CTGCTAAAATAGTCAGTAATAAATTTTTTAAAATACTGATGATACTTATCTGAATACTTACTTTTTGTAAGTATCTCATTCATCATAGGTCTTTTATCCAAATCAGCATTAAATACAGGTGTATCAATAGGGTAATTAACCATACTTTTGGTAGAACTCATTCCATATCGAGCATCTGTTGTTTTTATATAATTACCGAACAGGTTGGAAGATGAATTTCCCGGATCAACTGCAAAGGAACCAAACGCCAAGTTATAGTCCCAAGGTATCATTGACAATTTACCGGCACGCTCAAAAAGATAATAGTTATGTGAAAAGATACTTGTATACCCATCACAATTATCCACAAAGTTATGGACTACGAAGTACTTTATTACAGAGTCAACATCCACTGTGTTATCAAAATCTTTACCGCTGTTCAGCTTTTGTATTGATTTAATCAATCTTCCTTCGTCACTTTCATCTACAGTGAAGACTCCTGATTTCAAAATGGCTTTATAGCTCTTAGGATTATTATCAATATATGCCAAACCTGTGGCATCTGTGTTAATTTCATTTGAATGAATAAGTACTTTTGCCATATCCCCCAGCATGTCAACCCTTGTGCTGCTGTCAAGGCCTTTATAGGCATTGCCTGACATAACATTTGCCATATACTCAACTGCCGATTGACCGTCTTCCGTCTCGCTGCCCATAATTTTTATATAGTCATATTTGGGCAGCTCAAGTGCATCAGGCTTATACAGCTTTCCATCAATGACGCCGTAATTTCTCACACAGAAAGATTTTTCTACAGCTTCCATAGCCAGATAAAAGCCAAAAGCCTTTCCGTTTAATGTTATACTTACATAGCTGGACAACGGAGCTGCTATTCCCATATAATTCATCATATGCTGCGCCAAGTAATCCTTCATATAGGTTGTATCCTGAGAACAGCTATTTAGTATCATTTTATCAAGTCCGTCAAAACTCTGTTTTTTATAGTGATCAAATTCAACCTTAAAACTGAAGTTTTGAGAATTCATGTCCATTACATGTTTTAAGGATGTATCGCCTTTAGGCCTTATCCCAACTTCTTTAATCCTGACACCATCTATAACCATCGTACAAGGAATATATTTTTCATATGTGGCATTTTCTATCATGTTATTCCATATTCGATTATCAACTTGAATATCAATAGTATGTACTTTGGAATCATCAAAAAGTGTTTTAGTGTACTTTATAGCATTGACTGATAAATCCTTGGGACTTAACCCCCCATTTGCAGGAACACTATTACTTTGTGCCATAGTCATTAGAAAAAATATCGCACAAAGCAGGCAAACGGCCAAAATTATATATGTACCATTTTTATCCCTTTTTGTTTCCATTTTACAAATCCTTCATAATATGTTATATAAATAGAATAAAACAGTTGAGTGCTATTTCAACATACAATAAAGTACCAAATGTATGTTTTTGAGGTAAAGTATGATTAATGTGTCAAAAAGTAGACAATTTACACTGGGAATTTTATTGGATGCATTCTGGAAATTATATAGAAATCATGATATAGAAAAAATTACGATTAAAAAGATTACAGATACCGCAGGATACAATCGAATTACCTTCTATGATTACTTTCAAGATATATATGATGCTCTTGATTGTCTTGAAAACAAAGTATTGTCTGATATTGAATATCAATTATATAATCTGATTAATGATTCAGAAAATAATTCTAAGGATACTTTACTCGAAAAAGTAGTAGCTTTGTTCGAAGAGTACCAGGACTTTCTAGAAAGATTTTTTAGTGACAGCAGCAATACAGGTTTTGAAAAAAAGTTGCAGAAGCTTATTAAAGGTCTGCTGACAAACTACTCATCCAGCCAAACAGACTTTACCAACGTATATGTCCTTGAATTTTATACCTCAGGCCTTGTAGGTGCTTTCAGAATGTGGTTTAAAAGTGACTGCAATACACCATTTAAAGCTTTTCTCTACATAATATACTCTATTATAAAGGCAGATTAAACAAGGTAAGTAAATAGCATTAATAAACGGGGTAATTAAAAGTCCCATTTATTAATGCTATACTTTTATATCTCAAATAATTATTATCTTATTTTTATATGGACTTCACGAAGCTGTTTTTCTGTTACTTCATTAGGAGCACAGCACATCATATCCTGAGCGTTACCATTGAGCGGGAATGGAATAACCTCTCTGATATTTTCCTCGTTTCTCAGCAGCATAATCATTCGGTCAACCCCAGGAGCCATTCCGGCATGAGGAGGAGCACCATACTGAAATGCATTGTACAATGCGCCAAACTTCTGCTGAAGGTCTTCTTCCGTATAACCTGCAATTTCAAAAGCTCTGACCATTATATCCAAGTTATGGTTTCTGACCGCACCTGAAGACAGCTCAATGCCGTTACAAACTATATCATACTGATATGCAAGAATCTCCAGAGGATTTTTGCTGTTAAGTGCCTCCAGTCCACCTTGTGGCATTGAGAAGGGATTATGTGTAAATATAATCTTCTCTTCTTCTTTGTCATACTCGAACATAGGGAAATCATTAACAAAGCAGAAACGATATGCATTTTTTTCACAAATATCAAGACGATTGCCAAGTTCTGTACGAATCTGTCCTGCCAAAAGCGCTGCACGGTCTTCTGTATCTGCTATAAAGAATATTGTATCTCCCTGATTCAACCCCGCAATTTGTGCAATCTCGCCCTTCATGTCGTCGGGAATAAACTTGTCTATAGGCCCTTTATATGTCATATCGTCATTTACTTCCAGATATCCCAGACCACCCATCCCGATTGACACGGCAAACTCTAATAATTTTTCATGAAATCCTTTTGACATTTCAGCATGTACCTTGATTGCACGAACTGTTTTGTTGTGGAAAGGTTTAAAGGTACATCTCTGGAAGAAATCAGTTACATCTACTATTCTGAGAGGATTCCTCAAATCCGGTTTATCTGTTCCGAATTCAAGCATTGCCTGCTTATAGCATATTATGGGATATGGTGCCTCTGTTACAAAACTGCCTTCCGGGGCAAACTTCTTAAATGCAGCTGTCAGAACTTCTTCACCTGTGCGGAATACATCTTCCTGTGTGGCAAAGCTCATTTCAAAGTCAAGCTGGTAAAACTCTCCCGGTGAGCGGTCAGCACGGGCATCCTCATCACGGAAGCAGGGTGCAATCTGAAAATACTTGTCAAAACCCGATACCATTAAAAGCTGCTTGTATTGCTGAGGAGCCTGTGGAAGTGCATAGAACTTTCCTTTATATTTACGGGAGGGTACTATATAATCTCTCGCACCCTCAGGTGATGACGCACAGAGAATAGGAGTCTGGATTTCCAGAAAGCCCATATCAGTCATCTTTTGTCTTAAAAAGCTGATAACTTCTGATCTGAAAATTATATTGTCCTTTACTTTCTTATTACGCAGGTCAAGATAGCGGTATTTAAGACGTAAGTCTTCTCTTATTTCCTTTGAAGTCATTATTTCAAAAGGCAGCTGTTTGTATACCTTGCCAAGCACTTCAACGGATTGTGCTTCCATTTCAATTGTTCCTGTAGGGATTTTAGGATTATATGTTTCTTCGTCACGTATTTCAATTTTACCCTCAACGCATATACAGTCTTCCTTGTTGATTCCGGCTAAAAGCTCTTTGTCTCGCATTACAACCTGCATTACCCCATACATATCTCTGAGATCTATAAAGGAAACTCCTCCGTGATCCCTGATATTCTCAACCCAGCCTGCTATTTTTAATCCCCAGCCAACGTCGCTTTCGCTGATTTTGTCCATTGTTCTGTTACGATATATGTTTGATGTGTTCATAAGTATTCTCCTTAAAATCAATATTTGAGCATAAAAAAATGCTCATCCAAAACTTAAAAGTCCAGGACGAACACATAATGTCCGCGGTACCACCTGAATTACTGACTAACAGTCACTCAACGGTTCAAAAAACCTTGCTGTTTTTCGCACAGCCTGCGGCTCTCCTACTTATCACACAATACTACTTGTGCGGTGTTCAGATTGCAGCTGCTAAAGTGTTATTCACGCAAATTCACTTTATGGGTTTCACACTATCTCCCACTCACTGAGAACGATAAGTTGCGTTACTTCTCTTCGTCATCGCCATTAAATTCAATTATAATTCTTGTGTTTTCATGCAGGCATTATCTTTATGCCAAATATTACCACGCCCCTTCTGTATATAAAAAAGAACCACATGTAAATTTGTCTATAATCTACCAATGTGATTCTCACTATTACAGTATCACACAGGTACAAGTCTTAGCACTTGCACCTATGATTTTATCTCATAGCCACAAGTGCTAAATATTGTACCCATTATTCAGTTTTATAAACCGAAAATTTAACATATTAGCTCCTGCCTTTTTTTAATTTATAATAACCTAGTTTATCACTCTAAAGTATTAAGTGTCAAGGTAAATTATTTCATTGATTTAACTCTAAAAGTTTATTAATAATACTCTCAATGTGCTTTATTTTACTACTATATTGATTAACTTTGTTTTCACTAGAATAACTTATGCATGATATTAAATAAGCCCGATACCCTATAAGAAAATTCTGTAATTTATGTACACTTACAAATTCTAAATTTGTTGAAGTTGAGTTTTTTAGATATGTATTTAAGTCGTGCAACCAATTGGTATTCATAAATATTTTATTGTCAACTTTGTATACCTTTTTATATTTACCTTTATTTTTATTGAAAAAGTATAATACCGATGTTAAATTATAGAGCTTTTTCCTAGATAAATTAACGTTACTATTAACAACATATCCATTTATGGAAATTAAATCTTTGCCATACTTTATTTTATTGTAGTTAATTTTTAAATCTATACTGCCTAATATGTATTTTATCTTTTTAACAAACCATTTCTGCTGGCTAAAATCTATTTCATTGCTCGAAAACAACAAATCATCTGCATATCTAGTATAGGCTACGCCTAAGCTTTGGCAATATAGTGTTACTCTTTGATCAATTCTTCTTAAAACCAAATTGGATAACAAAGGAGAAGTAACTGCTCCCTGTGGGAGCTTATCTTCAAGTGTACAAATATCATAAATGACATTTATAACATCTTCAATGTTAATAAATTCCTGTAGGGTTGAAATCATCGTCTCTTTGCTAATTGAATCAAAGAAGTCTCTTATATCCAATCTAACAAAATATGTTGAATAATTATCGTAAATATGGGCATTCAAAAAGTCTAAATAGCTATTTCCTTTTACGAAACCTTTAACACATACCGGTATGGGCTGAAATGAAAAAAAGTTCTTATATAAATTTGACTGCAACTCGTAAATTAAACTGTCTTTATCAAGTGCAGATATTGTCCTTTTTTTATTATTTGCTTTTGGAATTTCGTATTTAAAGTAAGCCTCGCTTTTAGCTTCCAGACCATTTAATACTTTTTGTTTATTACATTGTAATATACTATTATAAAAATATTCTTCTTTATAAATTCTCATAAACACCCTAGTTTAGCTTAAATAAAAACTGGTACTCTCTTAAATATTCGCTTTGCGACTCGGCACGCGTGCGGCGCACGCGTGCAATACATAGATAACAGTATAGTAAACAATGTAACATATGATCAATTTGTAATAAAGTTCCCTTGGTTTTATCGGGTTCTCACGCCCGCTCAAGGGCCTATTAATTATATACAATTAATAGATTTGCTACCAGTTTTACCTAAGCAATTATATTATAACACCACTATTTAATTCAATCAATTGTATTAAGCTGTTAAGTTCTTTAAAATCTACTTTAAATTCATTCGTTATAAAATTTTTTAAATCGGGATACTTATTTACCAGAGATTTGTACTCCTTAAAGTTACTGAATACCAATCCTGTTCGCTCAATCAGTTTTTCCAGGTAATACTCAATAAACTCACTCATCCATCCGTCAGTCTTTCTTTTTCTCAATATTTCAATGTTTTTAGTTTCAGTTTTGGGTAATTTTAATTTGTCAGTATTTAAGATGGTATCAGATTTCCCATTGCATAAAAGCCTTAAAAAATTGCACTTTTCAGTAACAGTTATAAAAGAATCATATATACTGTGAAATTTTATTAACTCACTGTCACTTAATTTTTTCAAATAAAAGTCTGTAAAAATCTGCAAATTATCCTTGTTTACAATCATTCCTTCAATCGTAGTAGCATTGATAAAGATTGATTGACTTGCAAAGTATTCTTTGAGCAACTTTACTAATGTAATATAATGCGCATCATCACAGAATCCCCACTTATCATCATAACTTATATGACTTTTATTAACAATCCCGCTTATTCTTTTATATAAGTAATTAAGCGGAGCACTATTATAAGAAAGTTGGTATTTGTAAGCCTCACCGCTTTTTTTGAAAAATGAGTTGAGTTTAAATTTTGATTTTTTAATATCAAAATTAAGTATTTTATCCATATCTAATAGAGTAATACAAGTAGTTGAATATTTTCGTTTTTGTGGATGTATTATGTTTTCAATTACTTTATTTGACATGGATTTATAAATATCAACAAAATTTAATATAGGATAAATATCCCTAATATATTTATTGCTGAAAAAAGCCAAATCAGATTCTCCTTCCACACATAGGAGAATTTTAGAAAAATAAGCATTTGAATGGTCATCAGTAATAAAGGTCTTTTCACGTGAATTTATATCAGTAAATAACTTCATCTTACTAATTTTTGAATAGCTATTAATAAATTTAACATGATAAATTAGCTTTCTTTGCTCACTATCTTGCAAAACATTTTTAACTAATCTTGGGGAATGTGTAGAAGCAATAGTTTTTATATAACTTCCGCTTTCAAATATCTTATTTGAAAGATTATCTATCAGTGAATGATGCAGACTTAATTCTGGTTCATCTAGTACAATAGTAGGCGTTTTAAGTTTTGTCTTTGAAATCAGCTCCAGAATATCCAATAGAAAAATAGTGTAATTATATGCATTGGTTCCATTGGAAAAATATGCAAGCTTTTTAGTTTTATAAGTAAATGTATCTCCTTGCAAATATGTTTTTAAAAGCGAATTAGAATATTCTTTAGGTGAATATTGTAAAAGCTGTACTGGTGATGTTTTGATAATGTCATTAATATTTTTAAGTGTATATATGAATTTAGAATCTTTACATTCATCCATATGCTTGCTAATAGCTTCTTGAAATTCGATACGTATATCATTATCTAGCTTTATCAAATCTCCTATAGAATGCCATAGTTCAGACCAATTAAATAAGTCTATTCTTCTTGAATCTAGAAAATAGACAGGAAAAATAGAACTCAGTATCTTTCTATCATCCCTAGGTATATTCCATATAATCCTTTTGCCTTTTATTTTAGTCAAAGATACCTTTAATAGTTTATTTACAGATAATTTCATTATTTTAAGATAATAACTTCTGTATCTTTTAACTTCGTTTTTTAATAATTGATTTGAAGCAATCAATCTGAATTTACTTATATCAAAATATATACTTATTTTAACACAATTACTGAATGGATTATTAATGTCAAAAATATTGCCACAATCATTTATTTCTTCATCAGACCCTAAATTTTGGATAAAATATTTGACAGCACTTAAAATATTGGATTTACCACATCCATTTTCGCCTATTAAAAGATTTATGTCAGTCAAATCCATATTACATTTTTTTATAGATTTATAATTTAATATTTCAATTTTAGCAATTCCCATAAATTCACCTTATTTGCCAATAATTTTTATGAATTAAATTGCAATAACTTCTGAAAACTTTAACATAATTTATTATTTATTTAAGATTTTATACAGCAATATTTACTTATAAAGTTAATTGTTGTAATATCTAATATTATAGCAGTAATTTGTATATTTTTTCAATTAAGGGGGATTAAATGGTTAAGAAAAGAATGCTAATAACCAGCCTAATTATAGTACTTTTTGTATTTCTTACAGGGTGCAGTTTGCCCCATAGTAAAGCTAATATAAGTACATTCAATATATCTCCTGTTATAAAAAATGTACAGCAATCTGATATAGAAAAAGAGAAAATATTTCTAGAAACTCAAAAGCTTAAGGAGGAGTATGATTCAAGAATCTATTCCCTATTAATTCAGTTTATACCTATTATTCTCGCTTTTGTAACATTAATTATTACAACCAGAAATACATCAAAGGCATTGAAATTACAATCTGAAGGTCTTTCTAATCAAATTAGGCACAACGAAAAGGAGCGTGTTTCAAATTTACTTAAAGAATTGGGAAACACCGATACCACCATTCGATTGTCTGCTATACAAGCGCTAAGTGAATACAGTAATTCTATTCAGTTTCTGATAAATGTCTTAAAAATTGATAACAATAGCGATGTTATTTCTACCTGTCTTGCCGCTTTGTTAAAGATGCCCACTAAAACATTGCCATATTTACTTGATGAAAGTAAATCTTTACTTGAAAAACAATTCGAACTGGCAAGTAAGCTATTATACCTTGGAATGTCCAAGGAAGAAATAACAGAAAACTTCTTCTTTGATATGGATGAGGTTAATAGCAGGAACAATGATTATAGAAATATTCAGATTCAGAAAACACTAAATTGGAAAATAAACTCTACACAGAAACTAAAAAATCTTTCAATTTCAGAAATTACTGAAGAGGAAAAAAACCAGATGATTGGTGAATGGATATCAACTTCAGAAGAATACGATAGAATTATAAAGGCTATATCTAGAATTATTGAATTAATTTCTAGATCTGGTGACAAGTACGATTTAAGTCAGACATGCTTACGAGGGATATTTTTAGAGGGTGTCGATCTGTCAGGCTGGAATTTTAACGGTGCAGATTTAAGAAGATCCAGATTTGCTTTTTCCAATTGCCAAAAAGCCGTTTTCACAAATACAGATTTAACGGGGGCAAATTTTAACCATGCTTTGTTATCGGAAACAAAGTTTGATTACTCTGTTACTAATAAAACCAACTTTATTGCAACAAAAATAGACAATGCATCGTTTATATCCAGTAAGGGCGTAAATGCAAAATTTCATGGAGCTACCATAAAAGACACTGATTTTGCCACTAGTGAACTTAAGCATTGTTTTTTCGAGAACACTAAACAAACAAATAATCACTATACTAATGCTAAACTTTATAGTACTGTATTCTGTAAATCTGAATTAAAAAGCATTAATTTTTCCTCTACTGACCTTAGCGGCACAGATTTAAGTACCACAAAGTCGGACAACTGCAACTTCTCCCACTCAATCTTTGCCGGAACAAATCTTAATGACTCTTCTTTTGTAAATTCCACGTTTATTGAAACAAGGTTTAAGAAAATAAAGAGTTTTCAAAATGTGTTGTTTAAAAATAATTTTAGCAGAGAAATAGTTTATATTGATGATTCCATGAATTTCTCTGAGTTCTATAATAAGGAAATTGTATAAATTAACTATTTTCATCAACTATTTTTCTCAGCTCATCTACTTCATCCTTGCTTAGTTTTTTTCTTTTTAAAAAAGTAGTAAAAAAAAGCTTTAGAGAGCCTGAATAAAGCTTCTCTATATGCTCCTGTGTTTCGTACCTCATTACCTGCTCTCGCTTTACCAGTGATTCTATTTTTGTGTTTTTATTTTTTATTATCCCTCTCTCGCAAAGCCTTCTTATGACTGTATATGTAGTTGATTTTTTCCATCCCAGTTCTTCACTTGCAATACTAACCAACTCGGTGCTTTTTATAGGTTCATTGTTCCAGATAATGTTCATAAATCGTAGTTCTGCATCAAATATTTTTATTTCATCCATTATATTACCTCAGTGTAGTGAATTATACTAAATCTAGTTTTTAGTTTAATTTACTACACCAAGTCTGTCAAATAAGGTGTTTTTACACAAAATTTACAGGGCAGACCCATAACGGGGTCTGCCCTGTAAAAAAATAACATGTCAAGGTGTTATAGCGTTTTAATTATTCCTAAGAGATATTGCTTTAATGCGACCAAATCCATTGCGTCAACAGTTCCATCACCATTTGTGTCGGCTGCTTCAATATTCGGCAATGTAGTTGTCTTACCCAAGAGATAAGATTTCAGCAATGCAAAGTCTATAGAGTCTATAGTTTTATCATTGTTAATATCACCACGTGTTACAGTAGGTTCCGGTGTTTCTGCACCCCAAATCTTGAAATTTCCGCTTACATGAAGCATTCCAAGCATATAGAGCATGCCGTCATAATAACGGTATTGACCTGATGGAACAGCAGTATTCCATAATTCGTCAACAAAAGGCTTAGCAGTTGTTGCATCTTGCGCCAAAGATGTTACGGCATTCATAGCAACCAATCCCGGAGAATGATCGCTGCTAAGCTTTGAACCGGATAATGTATACTGGTTACCGTAAGAGGATAAACCTTGGTTTTTAAAGAAAGCCTGAATTTTTGGTGCAAAAGTGGTTGCAGGCCAACTGTCTTTTTGCCACCAAGCATAGTCTACGCAAGAATTCTGAACAGCTCTCCATGCGTCAAATCTGAAATCTCCATGACCTGAACTCCATGAAACTTCTTTTGCTGAACCATCAAAATTAGCATAATCAGGATTCAGTCCTGTTGTTGAATTAGTAGACTTCTTAAAAAATTCTCTGCTCTTGGCAGCTACAGTACTCCAAGTAGCCCTGTCTCTTTCAGGTCCCCACATTGCCCATAATTCATAGAATGCAGGGAGATGATAGGACGGATCTGTAAAATCATAGTTTCCTGCACTTGGGCAGAAAACCACCTGATTTGCGTTTTTATTTATCATATTATATCCAACACCGTCATCTGACTGGTGCAGCATTGCATCCAATATAGTCTGTGCTTCTGCTTCATAGTTGAATATACCTGTTCCGTTGCCCCATCTGCGTGCAGCAAAGAGAAGCGCCATAGCAAAGTATTCATCTCCGTCTGAAGCAGGAGTAGCGTCAATTATACCGCCACTATAGTTACACTGCCATGCAAAAAAGCCCTTAAATTGACCGGAGGTCTGATACATGTGGTTTCTAGCCCATTTCCACAGCATATCAAATTCCTTCTTTTTGTCCATTTGCACACAAACCATCAAACCGTATGACATACCTTCCGAACGTACGTCACCGTTTCCGGTATCCCTTATGTACGCCTCGTCACTTCCCGATTCATAAAACAGTCTTTGGTTGTTAGTGTCTCCTTTGAAAAACTTATCGTACATAGCAGCCAACTTGTCTTGAACCTGAGCCTCTGTCCTTCCTGTCTCAACAAAGACGTTCCTGTAGGTTCCGGTGGCATAATACCCACCTGTTGCCGCACTTGCGATATTTATTGGTATAATCGATACGATCATAGCCAATACAAGCAAGCAAGCAAAAAACTTTTTCATTTTACATTCCTCCCTTAATACAAAAATTTTGTATTTAAAGCTTGATCCGGGAATTAGCCCAAACCAACCTTAATACCTTTTTGAAAAGCATTTTATAAATAGATTATGGTTTAATCTATTAAACCCGGAAATAAGTTTAGCATATAAAACCTTTACTGTCAATTTATGATAATTATTCAATTTGTTAACATAAAAGTTGTCATAAAGAAACGAAAAATAAAATCTCTTGTAACATTTAACAGCTATTACAAGAGATTTAACATAATACAAATCCGTATTTTATTGTCTACCTTTTTTCATCAACTTTTTTAAAAGTCGCTTCATATGCACCCATTGATGCCAAAGTAACTACGATGGCATTTAAGGCACTCATTATTATTTTATTTATAGTTATTCCTGTAGTAAACCAACTTACAAGAACCAGCAGTATATAGGATAACATCCAAACTACAAACCTTGTAGGTATTTTCCATACTTTATCAATCGATACCTTCGTAAACTGTATAATCAGGGTGACACAGGCAACTATACCCGTAAAAGAACTCAGATAATCCCAACTGTAAAATTCATCCATACATTTTTTCAGCTCCTTTTTATCCCCAGTACACTTTTCTTTATTGCAACTTTCTGTGAAAGTGAAAGTCCTGTATGCTCAATCAATTGCACGTGCCAAGGTTCATAGCTCATTGGCTTTACCAGCCCGAATTTTTCTATTTCTTTATTAGTAAGTGCTTTAAACCATACATCCGAAATATCCATTGCAATACAGTAGCAGTGATTGCTTTTGCCATATGCCGCTGCTAAACACTGGCCTTGTTTGTTGTAAACAGCCCCGTTTGGCTTTTGGTAGTTGTCTTTGCTTTTCGCCAGTGTTTGTGCATTTATTATTTTTTGTTTTTCCAGACTTCTGTATCCTGAGGTACAGATACAGCTGTTCCCATATTCAGCACATAAAGCGTTTATAGCCGACACAAGCTTTGGAAATACACTTGTTTCGTCAGGGTATTTGAATTTGACACCCGGCATTTTGTTTTTCACCTCTTTTATTTCGCAGACTCATCCCGTACAGCCGGTGTATATTACGATGGTTGATGGTTATATAATGCAACCAGAAAATGGGTATACCCTTGCTTTAACAGTCCGTAATCCAGATTTGTTACGTAGTGATAAATAAAACCCCAGAATGTTTCTGTACCTTTCATTGAACAAAAGCCCTCATTAGCATCAAAAAAATAGTAATTCCCATCGTTTATAATTACGCCAAGGGCATGTGTAAACTTGTTTGGCTTTTCCCCTATACAAAGCATCATATAGCCCTGTGTTAACGGAATGTTGTCTTTTAGATAAATAATCTGGTTATAAAGATTTTCTGAAGTAAGTTGATAATTTGCTTTTCTAACAGGCAATCCCAATTCACGAGGATATTCTTTCCCCAAGAATGTATCACCATCTATTCTTGATGCTTCATATCTGCTCTGCAAATTCATTGTTTCTGCCTGAAATTTCTGACCAGCTATTTCATTTTCTGTATCTTTAGGATTAACAAGCCATCTTCCCGTTGCTGCCAGACAGTAACCATAATACTTTGTAATTAGTGGTCCAGAGAATCTTTGCTTTACAAGGTCCTGACAGCATTCTTTTGTTATATATACTCCTTTTACTTCCTGCTCAATTTTTTTCATTAATTTACCCATATCTCATCACGTATCCTTTCTTTAAATATATAGGGTTACAAAAACTATTTTAAAGCCATACCACTGGTCTCCAGAACTTTATCGTATTTAATCATTGCCTCTCTGAGAGAAACCAGACTCTTTCCGGTGCTGTCAAAATCAATTATTTTGGGTACCTTGTCATCCAATTCGGTCACAATATCAACAACATCATCTATTCTATGGTCTATTTGCACCAGCATTACAGACAATCTGCCATAAAAAAGTGCCGCATTTGTAATAAAGGCCAGATTGTTTCTGGATAACTGCTCATTTGTATTCAGGATATTTTCCTTTTCTCTAAGCTGGGCAAGACTCACTTCATATGCCTGTTTACTCTCAGCTAAGCTTTTTAACAGTTCTTCGGCTTTGTGTATTTCCGATGAATTATTATTGAGTAGTTCCTTAAATTTCTGAATTTTATTTTGCAGTTCCTGTATACGTCCGGCATCATTATTAATCAGACACTGAACTCCCATAATGGCTCTGTCCAGTCCAAGAGAGAGAATTGACCTTATAATACTTATGGCAGAGCTGTCATTAAGTTCGTCCAGCTTTCTACGATGCTCTTTAAGCAGCCTCTCATCATCACTTAACTCTTTTCTGAATAAATCAATCTGTTTTAATAAATCATCCTTTTTAACGGAATTAGTGCTGATAGAAACATTTATAGCATCTATGCTTTTTTGTGTGCTGAGGTAACTTTCCCGGATAGCTGCTTCACTTTTTATGATTTCAGTGATAGTATCAGAAATTTTCTGTTGTTCTTCCTCGGCTGATGCCTTTAGTTTTTTAGAACTCTCAAATAAGAATTGAATATCTTTCGAAATGCTCAGTATTGTCTTCGTAGCTTCTTCTTTTTTTTGTTGTCTAAGTTCCTCTACTGATTTCTTCAATACTTCAATTACTGTAATAAAGTTGTTTTTTTGAATTGTACCCATACTCCGCCTGCCTTAACTTTTTTTGTTTTCAATTAGTGATTTCTGCTGTTCTAAGTCAGCAATTACTTTTCCAGACTCCAGTAAGTTCTTGTTTAACATCAGTTCCATGTTTTTTGCCAGTTCAGGCGCCTTTTTTAATGCTTCTTCAATCGTAGGAGACTGTTTCAGGTATTCCACGGCTTTTTTTTGTGCTTCACCTGCAGTAATCAAGTATTCTCCGGACAATCCATTTATGGCTACCCATTGACACATATATCCCAAAAATTTTCTCATAAACTGTAGTGATTTATATTCTTGTATTCTTTCCTCGGTACTAAAGCCGGAATCCGGTGCTGTCAAGTCCTTTATAGTTTGCTGAAAACTTTGCTCGGTCATTTTTTTGCAAAAGGACGACATCTGGTCCCAGAATAAACTTGCATTTGTAAGGGTTGCAATGATTTTCCCCAGTGCTTCAACAGCAGCGTGCAAAGAGTTTACGGATACTGTAGCCATACTCTCATCGGCTTTTAAATTCTTTACCGTTTCTGCATACTGTGCCAATGCCACAAGAGATTCTCTTTTTTGTTTTTCAAGATTTAGTTTCTGATTAAGATAGCTCATTTTTTCAGCGTGGATGGATTCTTCTGCATTTGCAGCTGCCTGAGACATTTGTCCTGTACTTTTCGCCAAATTCTGAAGTGAAGTTGCTGCAGCCGTATAGGCGGCTGTAGAATTATTTGATACTTTTTGAAGTTCTTCAATCTTGCTGTCTTCTGCTTTTATATCATCTTTTGCTTTTGTAAGTTCTCCGTTTTTAGTCTCAAGCTGTTGTTTAAGCTTTGCCAGAGTATCCTGATTTTTCTCATTTTCTGATATTTGCTTATTTAATGCTGCTATTTCAGTTGAAAGACTGTCTACACGGTTTTTCTTCTTAGTTTGCTCGTCCTTGGCAGTCAGCAAGTCTTGCTGTGCTTTATCTGAAAGTGCTTTTTTATCATTTGCTTCCTTCTGTGCCTTTGATAATTCCATACTGGATACAGTACCCGATATAGCTGTAGAAACAGGATTTTTTACTGCTACAAATGCACCAAGTCCCGCACTTGCGCAACTGGCGATGGCCGTTGTAATACCCAGTACAAGTGATTTTGTAGCTTCCTTCTCTTCTCTTGCTTTTGCCTCGTCATATCTCTGCTGCATTTCCCCGATTTGAGCCACCAGCTCCTGTTGATTTACCTTTTCGGCTTCCTGTTTTGCTTTCAGCTCTCTTTCAGCTTTTTCAGCTGCCAATTTCTTATCCTGCTCACTTGCCTCTTCTTCAATAGTATTTGAACGCGCTTTGGTTGATCTTATTTGCAGTTCTTTGAACTTTTCAGCCAGGCGGTTTGCGGCAGCTGACATTGTTGAAGATGATTCGGAACAATGAGCAAGTTTTTTTATCGCTATGCTCTCCTTTCCTTGTGTAAGCCATCTGTACATATCACACAGTAGGGTTAGAATATTACCTGTTTCTTCATTAAAACTTGTCATTGTCTCCACGCACTCATTACAGAGTAAGGCAAGGTCACTCTGAATAGATGCAATTTCCGCTTGTATTGTACCCCCTCTCGCACCTGCAACACCATTGTAAGCAACATAAAACAATTCAACCGTAAGATAAAGATTCTCGGTTATATCCTTGAGACTTAATTGATTCAGCACGTTGGCAACTTCCTTCTGAACCAGTAAGTCCTTGTACTCCGGTATTTTACTTAGGTCGTATACCCTACCTTCTATTTCTACTTCTAATGAATCAGGGTTCTTTACTTTAATATCCTGCATTGTAATTTCCTCCTTTTTTATCTAATTTTTTCATATTGATTTATGAATTTATCATCTGGTACAAAAACATTATCTGCGTTTTTGTAAAACATATATGATGTTAATGATGAAATGCAAATTTGGCGTTATGAAGTACAAGAATTTGAGTATAAAAAAATAAGCCGGTGGTTACCAGCTTATTGCCTCCTTGAACATCTTTAAATATTTTCTTCCTACCGGAATAATATTTTTGTTATCCTTAAACTTTAATGCTAAGGTTGAATTAAAGTAAGGAACTACTTCTAATACATTGTTTATATTTACCAGATACCCCTTGTGACACCGAAAAAAGCTCTCTGACACAAGTTTTTTCTCCCAGAATTGGAGTGTATGTGCCACAATATACGTAAAATTATTATCTGCAACCATTTTTACTTCATTGCCATTGGAATAAAAATATAAGATGCAGCTTATATTTAGTAAAAACCTTTTTTCTTCCCGAGATGCAACTATTTTTTTACCTAGTGCACCAAAACTTGCAAAGGTAGTAATCGGACTGTCAGAAGCCTGAGAAATAACTTTTACAGGCCCCTCGTCAATGAAAACATTAATTCTGTCGTTTTTTTAAAATGTTTTCATCAATGTTTAAGCTTAATATCTTTACCATGTTGTTTGTACTCCTTCAAAATTATTATATTGTAATTTTTTACCAATATTAGGTTTTTTAAGCACAAGTGCTAATAAGAATAACTTAACTTATTTCACTTTTTTTAAATACAAGATAAAAATAGTAATGGAAGCACTCAACAATAGCAATAACGCTAATATAATCTCATAGTTTGTTTTTAAAGTTACTTCAACACGTGGTATTGCTTTTGTATCCCCGAAGGTATCAACTATTTTTCCATCCTTTAGCAGTACTGTATCATAAGAACCTATTGCTTTTGAATAATTTTGAATTGTATTATTTAGCTGATTTTTATCATTAGCGGCAATTACAAGCTCTTCTCCCTTTAGTGATAACTCTATTGCTCCTAAAGAAGGTGTATTTTGAATGAACAAATCCCTATTAACAAATTGATTATTATTTGAAATAGGTATTCTCAAATTACTATTCACTTTTTTTATAACTGAACTTGATGTCAAACAGAAAATAGCACCTGCTTTTGCATTATCCTTTGGCACATTTATGTTAAGCTTATTTACTCCTTGCGAAACCCGCCCCAGATAAGATGCTATTTGGCATAGGCTGTCTAAAGATAAATTATTAAAATCATCAACAGTTATGCTTCCATCTACATTTCCATTGGAATCCTGCAACAGTCCCTGAGAATTCAGTAATGAATATTTTGTTCTGTCCTTTAATTCCAGATTAAAATTACTCTTGTAGCTGTCAATTTCAATCCATATATCGCCATAGCTTTGTGCTGTGCAATTTTCAACGTCAGGTTTTAAGTTAAACCTCAAAGAAATGTTAAAGCCTGCATAGTTAAAATATTTTTCAGGGACAGTAAATTCCAGTTTATCTTGAACACTACCTTTGACCAAGCTCTTGCTCATGAATTTTTCTCCGTTTATTGCGACAGTCACATAACCATTTTTATAGTCTATTAATGAGGAATAATTAAATACAAAGGTAAACATATTGTTTTCAGTTAAAGTTTTTTTTGCAGGAATTGTGAAATAATAATTAAACTCCTTTGTTCCATTGCCTATTTGAGATGCATTTTCATAGCCCAAGGAACTTAGGGTCGGCCTTGTATTAAACTTCTCTTTAATGACTATTTTATTATTGTTCAAAACATAGTCTTTTCCCTTTAATTGTGACAAGGATGATTTAGCTTGTAACATCCTGCATAGTGTTTCTATTTGCCCTTCATTTGAAGTTATAAGTATAAAATGATTTCTTGTACCTATTTTTCTTATAGCAATATATCCGTTTTTTTCTGCCTCCTCCCATTCTTTTCGCGAGAGTAATCCTCTATTTAAAGCTTTAATTTGCTCCGCTGTACCAATGACTATTGTCTCTCTTTTAATATCCTTTAAATCTGAATATTTGAGAGTTTTTATGTTTACATCCGTATCTTTATTCTTATGCATGTAGCCAAGCATTGCAGAAATGGAGGAAATCTGGGAATAATTATCTTGTGCTAAATTATCGGGCAAGGCTATGTCTACCTCTTCCTTTGAGCCATTTGAGTAATAAGTATCCTCAAAAATATTCTTTATATCATTACTGTCTTTTCTTGTATAATTAAAGCTGAAAGAAGAATCTTTATCCACAATAACCCAATTTATATCATTATTAAATTCACATTTTTCTCTGGTTGACTTTAAAAAGCCTTGAATGGCAATTGTATTATTACCCTTATATATTAAATAATCCGGAACACGCACCGTTACTATTCCTGAAGCATCAATTTTATTCAGCATGACTGAGTAAGCCTTGTTATTATTAATAAAAATTGAAATTGAAGATATTTCTTTAATAAGGGTTTGGCTTTGTTTTATCTTTAAAGCAACAACAAAATTATTACAGCTCATATTCTGAGGTATATAGAAGCTTTTTTCACTTTGCTTGCTTGTGCTTACCAGAGTGTCAGCCTTCCATTTATAGCTGAAGGTATCAGCATCCAAATTCACGGCTTGAGCTTTTAAAGTATTTACCATTGATATTGAAAAAACTGTAATAGCAAAAATAAATGATATTGTTAATAATACGAATCTTTTATAGCTTTTCATAAAATTAAAACCTTTCTGTTTTGTACCATTTGGCTTCTCTTTTGAAAATACGATCACTAATATAGGAATATGTTGCTTTCAAGGATATAAATATAAATACCTGAGCGTACGTAAAATAGGATACACAGGAAATTAACACATTTTCAGCGGTACTCTGACCTTTATCACTGGCCAAACCCACATTAATCTGCAGCACAAATATTACGTACATCAATAAGAAAGACAAATTAAAGTTAAAATTTACAGCCAGTGAGGTTTGTCCCAATAAATTCAAACCCGGATATATGAAATCAATAACTCCACTAACTATATTGAATAATAAAATCCCATCAGAAATTAAAACAAACAGTAAAAACCATATATAAGTCATCCAATAGAACAAAATATCAAATTTAATTCTCCAAGCCAGACCTGAGAATAAATCTGGAAAATTCTTGAAAACAACGTACAGATTTCCCTTAGCCCATCTAGTTCTTTGCTTGACATATACGGAGAGTTTCTCCGGCTCCTGTTGATAGGCCTCTGCTCTGCTTTCATATGCAATCAGATAATTCCTTTTCATTATTGTGAACCCCAAATCCGTATCCTCCGTAATAGCTCTGGAATCCCATCCTCCTACCTTTTGCAGAATCGTTCTGTTGATTATAAAGTTCGTACCGGGAATTTGCCCCAACTTAAACAGATACCATTTACCCGGGTTTACAATTCTCTGAGAAGCAATAAGCTCTAAGTTTATACATTTCGTCAGAAAATTTCTATTTCTATTTCTGGCTTTATTTCTTCCAAAAACCGCCGCAAATCTTTTGTCCTCAAAGCTCTTTATAATAAGGAATTTGAGGGTATTGCGTTCCGGCGCGGCATCCGCATCAAAAATACAAATCCATTCTCCTTTTGCTTGTTTCAATGCAAGATTCAGAGCATGTGCCTTTCCCCTGCCCCCGTTTTCCTTATTGGTAGTGATTACATTTATTCTTCTTTCGGGACTATTATCCTGTACTTTTTTTATTTGAACTCCTGTAGCATCAGAAGAATTGTCATTTATTACAATTATTTGAATCAAATGCTGGGGATAATTTAATTCCAAAATTCTCTCCAATGTAGAGGCTATAACCTTTTCTTCATTATGAGCCGGTATCATTATGGTAACAGTCGGCAGCCTGTCATTATATTTATCTAGATTAACCTTGTTTTTTCTTTCATGGGCAACATATCCAATTGCGCCGAAAACCAATATTATGTTAATCAATACTGAAGTCCATATGGAAAATATTGATACAATGAAAATAATATAATATACATTAAGCATTTTACTTTCCCCTATTTATAAACATTTCTTGGGACCACTTCTTAAATATTATAATTGCTGAAACAAATATAATTATACTGATGGCAAAAAAAGTAACTGTCACATCGCCTACATAAGTAAAAATCACATAAATCAAGGAAGGACTTTCTAAATAAAATCTGTAGTCTGGTACTTCCAAGGTTAATCCTTGAAGTTCATTCCAGGCTAAAAGCAAAGTACTGATATTAAATTCGTCTCCATTAATAACCAATGCATAATTGTGGTTTTGCTCCTTTTCAAGGTTAACCTCTGACATGGTTTCCAAAGGGTCTTTTTTTATTTTTATTGCACTAAATGAAATATTATTTTGTCCCATATATAAAAGCTTATTTTTTTGTATGTTACATAATCCGTATAGATTCAGCTTATTGGCATAGCCCTGTACAGCAAAATAACTTTTTTCAATTCCATTATTATTCTCAAGGAGAATCCTTAATTTCGATTCCTTTTGGAGACTTTCAAGTACTGCTATAATCTCCTTATGGATATTACTATTTGGATTTATTACTACAAAAACAGGAATTTTCATATTGTCTAAAGCTTTCAAATCTTCACTTAAATCCTTGCTGTCCTTATTTTCAGATACTATATAAAAACACTGTTTTAAGTTCTGACTGTCAGCATTGACTATAGGACTATTTAAATTCATAAATATTAATATGAAAACTCCAATTTTAATTGGCATATTCACTGTAAATATCAACCTCTGTAGCCTTTTGCAAGGCAAGCAGCACCCCTTTGTATTCCTTGAACATATCATGCTTGTCCTTTGAATAGTCTATTCCTCCAGTCTTCAAAACAATATTAACGGCCTCTCCATTTTCATCCTTTATATTGAGCTGTTCCACCCCCTCCAGTATTCTTCTTCTCGCCGGAGCAATTCCCTCACTGGAGGTCAATGGAGTTATTATTACAAATCTGTTGTTGTTGACAATAAATTTATAGTCTTCTTCTCTGATACAATTCTGGATAATTTCCGCTATCTTTTCCAATAAATAGTTGAACTCTTTCGCATCCAATAATGCTCTAAGAGTATCAATAAATTCCAAACGGAACATAATTGCAGAAAAATTGTACTGAGGATATCTGTAGGCCAGATTGCTCTGTTTTGATAAGACTTCTTTAAAAGCAATCTCATTTTCAAGGTTCGTATGCGGGTCCATCTTTAGCTGCATTTCTTCCAGTTCATTTAGCTTAATTAAATCATTTATTACTTTCTTTCTTGTTCTGTTCATATTTCCGGCAACAACAGTTGACAAGGGAACAAAGAACATTAGTATATAGCCTACTAAATTAATATTACTATTACCATTAACGGCATACACAATATAACCCATAATATATACAATTGAAAATACTGCTGCCGGGACAATTCCTGCAAAATAAGAAAATAGAATTGAAATTAATTCAACAACAACTATAGTGAAAAAATCAATAGAAAATTTTTGGGTAATATAAATATTGACAAAAACCAAAAACAATTGAACAACAATAAATGTAATTAAAACAAGGTAAGAAGCCTCGTAGCTTTCCAAGTTTCTTTTATTCATTATAATATCTCCCATTGCAACAAAGTATAATTCATGTTTTATATAATATAGCTGGACAAAATTATCATGCCTCACTCATAATATAAATATGAAACTATTTTCTGTCAATGAAAGAGAAGTTACTAATAAGTAATGCATTTCCATTACTGGTTGTGCTTTACATGATTAAGTTCCTATATATGTGTTTAAACCGGTATTTTATTTGTATTTCGTTATATAATAATTACATAATTTTGGGTCATACTTAAAGAGGAAAACAATGAATAATAAAATAGTCTTAGCAATAATATTAATAATTATATTAACCGGTACATTCTTTATTATTAGAAATAGTAACAGCATTGGAAATCTGGTTAACAATGATATGAATAAACTTGAAGGCAGGACATTAGACAGAAACTTTGCAGTGAAAATCAAATCCGGAAATTTATCTACAGACTATCGAATTGACGAGGCTTTAAGAGAAATTAGTAAATTTGGCTTTAATACCATAAACGTTCCGGTTGTGATAAACATAAAGGATTTATCCTCATCTGCTATGACCATTGACAAAGAAAGTGAAAGAAAAGCAATTGACTTGATTAAAAAATTAAAAGACAAGAATATTAATATAATATTAGAGCCATATCCTTGGATTGCAAATGGCAGTAAATATGAAACCGAGTGGAATCCCGGTGACATAAATACTTTCTTCTGGAATTGGAAAACAAATGTATTAAAAGTATTAATAAATGATGTGGCAGTACCTTATCATGTAGAAGCGTTGAATATAGGAACAGGCTTTAACCATATGGAATATGCAGAGGGATATTGGTGTGATACTGTAGATTTCGTTAAAAAATACTATAATGGATTAGTAACTTACAGAAGCAGTTGGTGGATTACAGCAAAGTGGGATACGTCTTCGGTTAAAAGCTATGAGGCCAAGCTAAATAACAAGCTGTTTTCTAAATTGGACTTTATTTCTATAGCAGCATATTTTGAGCTTACGGATAAAGACACAAATTCCGTCAAGAATCTTGTAAATTCATTACAAAGTACCCAAATATTATCAAGAAATCAAAATGTCAAACAGGAATTAAAGAACTTTCATAATAAGTGGAATAAGCCTGTTTTCCTTGGAGAACTTGGCTTTCCAAAAACCATTAAAGCTTCCGTTCATCCATGGAATCCATATCAAAGTAATACTACAAATAATATGGAACAGGCTAACTGCTTTGAAGCATATAGACAAACCTTTGAAAATGAGCCTTGGCTGCTTGGCTTTTCTGTATTTGCTGTTGGAGAGCATGGTACTGATAAGCGATATTATCCAAGTGATGAGAGTACAACTATAATCAAAGGTTGGTACAGTTTACATTGAGCCGGTGATAAAATCTCTGTTATGGGCTAAATCATATTTTTTTTAAATCTAAAGAAATAACTGCCTATATCAGCCGGCATTCCTCCCAAATTCTCCGGCACATTGGGGTCCCGGTGGAGAGGGTTATAAAACTCAACAATGTGAAAGCCACATTTATTGACATAGAAATGAATATTCCTCTTTTCAAAATAAGGCGTGCATGTTTCCCATACCTTTGTTTCAGGGTGTAAATTTTCTATTGCCTTCCAAATTGCCTGTCCAACGCCAGTTCCCTGACATCCGACTTTAACAAAAAGAAAGTCCAAATGATTATGATATGTAGCGTTATCAACGGTTATGACTGCTCCGCCTGAAACTTCACCGTCAATAATTACCTGATACGCTTCAGCACCCTTGGCATTGAGTGAATCATCTATGTCCTTTTCCGGTAAAATTATTTCCTGGGATGCCCCGCATTCGATTTCGTATCCATATTGAAATGCCTCTTGCATATCTCGTTTAAACATTGCAATGTTTTCTGCTTTAAGTGGAACTAATGTAAGTTTCATATTCATAACCTCATAAATTTTAAAGGGTTTTAGTAAAATAATAACGGCTTCCTGTGACAGGGAAATTCTCCAGTACAAAGACTTCCTTGTAACCATGCTTTTTATAAAACTCAGGTGCTTGAAAACTAAAAGTATCCAAAAAAGAATACTTGCAGCCTCTCTCTTTTGCTGTTTGTTCTGCTTGATTTAAAATATTGCTTCCAATATTACATCTTCTTAGTTCTTCGCTTACCCATAAGTATTTAATAAACACCCAATTACCATGTGTATGTCCGATTAGTCCGGCAACTGTTTTTCCTGTTTCATCTTGCAGATAAACACCTAAATCCTTCGGATTTTTATCTTCTATTCTAGCAGAATTATATTCTAATAACCCTTTATATACAATATCTTCATCTTCTTTTTTTATTTCATCGGTAACCTTGATTTCCATTTTAAATATCTCCTTTCCGGTTGTCAAATTTCCATAAGCTTCTCATGTTGCTACTCAGCAGGCACAAAAAAACCGCAGTTCGGATTTATTTACCAAAACTTGCGGTATAAATTGATAAATGTTATTGAGATACTAAATTTGAATCTTGATTAAATACTACTTTCCAGTTACCATCCTCATTTATCCAAAGTGATGAAACCCTGAATGTCCCAGCCAAAGTGTAATCTTGACAGTCAACTTTCACAATGTAGTTAGTTAAAACCACATTTGGGTTAATTACTTTTACGTCAAATTCACTAAGCTCATAATTACTTATGTTTACGTTCTCCACAATCCTTGCATATTCTGCGCCGATTTCTTTAAATCCTCCGCATATCATCATTGCATCTGCTGAAACTATCTCTCCGAATGAAGCTGAATTACCTGATGCAAAAGCTTCCCACATCTTTTTTTCCATACCTATTACTTTTTCTTGTAATGAAATATCCTTCACAATTCAGGCCCCTTTAATTTTATTTGCTTTTATACTTCTTCATCACAGTATTTGTTACCTGCTCAATTATATCACGGATTAAAAATTCATCAGGTGAATTATCTTCTATTTTATATTCCAAATCCTTTCCCTTTGGCGTACCACCTGTATTGATTCCAAGCTTACGTCGGATTTCAACCAGCTGTGAAATCTGCTTGGAACTGAGTTCATTGGCTTTTCCTATAATATTTCCGGTATACATTAATACCGTGGCATAGTACTCCAGAGACTCAAGTCGGTGATAGGCCTCAAACACATCCTTCCCCCAGGTTACAGCTCCGTGATTTGCCAGCAGTACCGCATTGTACTCCCTGCAATAGGGTGCTATTGAGTCAGGCACAGCCTGACTGCCCGGAGTAGCATAGGGAGCTATGGGTACAGTTCCCAGATTTACTACCGCTTCGGGCAAAATGGCCCTGTCCAGTTCAATCCCAGCAATTGCAAAGGAAGTAGCTACCGGAGGATGTGCATGGGTTACAGCCATTACTTCAGGATTCTCGCTATATACACGAAGGTGCATTTTCAGTTCTGACGAAGGTTTTGTGCTGCCCGATATAACCTGTCCCTCTAAATCCACTTTTACCAGCATTTTGGGGGTCATGTAGCCTTTAGAAACACCCGTAGGAGTTGTTAATATTTCATTTTCACCTGTCTTAATGCTTATGTTACCGTCATTGGAAGCTACAAAGCCTTTTAGGTACATTCTCTTTCCCACTTCAACTATGGCATGTGCGGCTTCCTCATGGGTAAGATATTTAGAGCTGTTCTTCTCCGCCATTATACCATACCTCTTTTACGTTTAAATATTTCTTTTAGTGATTCATTGTAGGGAGCTTTAGCTATACCATACTCAGTTATTATTCCGGTAATGAATTTTTCATCTGTAACGTCAAAAGCAGGATTAAAAACCTTTACATCCTTTGGTGCCATTCTTTTTTCATACCACATTTCAGTAACCTCTTTTGGATTACGTTCCTCAATGCATATATCTTTCCCCGAAGCACAATTCAAATCTATTGTTGAAGTCGGAGCACAGACATAGAAAGGAATATTATAGTTTTTTGCCAATATGGCTACCCCCGAAGTTCCTATCTTGTTTGCAGTATCTCCATTAGCTGCAACCCTGTCGCACCCCACAAAGACTCCTTGCACCCATCCGTTTTTCATAACTGCAGAAGCCATATTATCACAAATTAGTGTTACATCCACACCAGCCTTATTTAATTCATAAGCGGTTAATCTGGCTCCCTGAAGGAGAGGTCTGGTTTCATCCGCAAAAACCTTCAAATTATAGCCCTTTTCCTGACCAACGTATATCGGTGCCAGTGCAGTACCATATTTGGACGTGGCAAGCTGTCCCGCATTGCAGTGGGTAAGAATACCCATATCCGGCTTTAGAAGTGTAAGACCGTATTCGCCTATACTTCTGCACACCCATGTATCCTCTTCCTTAATTTTATGGGCTTCCTTCAACAGCTCAAACTTTATATCCTCCACTGTCTTTTCCTTGTATCTTTTTACACATTCATCCATTCTGTCAAGAGCCCAGAACAGGTTAACCGCCGTAGGTCTGGAGGATGCAAGATACTTTTTGAGACTGATAAAGTCAGTATAAAATTCTTTATACTCCAAAGCTTTTATGGCCTTGGCTCCAAGGTAAATCCCGTATGCCGCTGCAACTCCTATCGCAGGAGCACCTCTTACACGAAGCTTATATATGGCCTCCCAAATTTCTTTCTGAGTTTTTAATCTTAAAAAAACAGTTTCGGAGGGAAGTAAGGTCTGGTCTATAATTACCATTTCACTAGTGGCATCCTCCAACATAACAGTTTCCAAATCATAAACATTCTTTGTGGTATTTGTCATTAGTAACCTCTCCTATCTTGGGAATTCGTATTCCACCTCTTTTAAGGTATTAACAAACTGTTCTCCAAATAAATAGCTTTCACGGTTCTTTATGTAACCCTTTGCAACAGTTATGCAAATGCGTTCTGCACGTAATCTTGCACTTTCATTTTCTATGGAAGTAATGTCCTTAACATGTGCCATACCCACAATACGTCTGCATAGTTCAAGCCCTGCAACCGCTGCAGTATCATGTATTACCTGACTTAAATACCACTGTGAAAATCCGGGAGTTTTTGCCAGAACCTCTTTGGCTTCTTCCTTCCATACTTTCATGAATTTTGCTTTGAATTTATCAATAATTTCACAAATGGTATTCTCAACCCAATTCTTGAAGTTGATACACTCTTCCTCATTGTCCATAGTAGCATCTGCGTTTACCCAAGCAAATATCATGTTTGCTATTATATTACCGACGTCATAACCCATAGGCCCATAAAATGCAAATTCAGGATCTATAATCTTTGTTGAATTTTCATTTACAAAGATAGAACCGGTGTGCAAATCGCCATGAATTAAGGCTTGTGCATTTGTAAGAAAATCAAACTTTAGTTTTGCAACCTCAAGTTTCAGCTCATTATCGTTATAAAGCTCTTTTTTTACCCAATCAAGGTTTGGCAAAAAAACATCATTGCGATGCTTATAATCATTAAAAGGCTCCGTGTACACCAAATCCTCTGTTATTTCACAAAGCTCAGGGTTTGTATAGCTTTTTACGAGTGATTTTTTCTCCTGATGATTCAAAAAAACGTCTGAAGTTAAGAGTAGCGTATTGACCATAAAAGTGGTGATATGTTCCGCAAATTTCGGAAAAATCTTATGTTGAAGAAGTGCTTGTCTCATTATTGTATAATCTGACAAATCTTCCATAGAGCAGCAGCTCAAGGTATCATCATATTTATATACTACCGGTACAAGGCCCGGCGCTAAATCCCCCTGAAATCTGAGAGTTTCTGCCTCAATTCTGTTTCTGTCAGGCGAAAGCTTGAAATCCTCAGAAATTCTTGCAGTAAAACCAGCTTGTTTTATTATCACTGATTTATCAGAATTTTTGTCCCATACTCGAAATACGTAATTCAGATTTCCATCACCTATTTCTTTACTGTCAAGTTCACAATCGCAGCAAAATATACTGAGCTTTTCCGCTGCATATTCAGCCGCATCCGATGGACTCATTAAAAAATATTTATCAAATTTCGACATATGTAATTTTCTCCTTTTGAAAAAAGTAAGATAAAGTAATGCCTTTACTAAATTTTACCACATTGTGATAAATAGTGTAAAGGCGACAGGATTTTCTTTATAGAATTTATAAGATATTGATTATCTTCTTTTGATTTTACGGCAATCCTGAAATATGTTTCATCAAGTCCTCTATAATTACCGCAGGAACGTATCAATATGCCAAATTTTTCAAGTTCATGAGGAAGTGATTTTACCTCTGTTCTGAATAAAATATAGTTTGCTTTTGAATTTACAACTTCAAAGCCAAGCTGTATAAGACTATTTACCAAAAATATTCTGTTATGTTCAATTAGTCCTCTTGTTCTGTTAATATAATCTGTATCTTTGAGAGCAGCAATCCCACACTTCTGAGCAACTACAGACACACTCCAAGGCTGGCCTGCCCTATTCAGCCCTTCTATGACATTTGCATCGGAACATATTCCGTATCCCAAGCGGATTCCCGCCATAGCATATATTTTTGTAAATGCTTTAAGGATAATTATGTTCTTATAGGTGTCAAGACTGTCCATAACACTGTACTTCTGTTGATTATCCAAAAAATCCATAAAACATTCGTCAACTACCAGAATAGTCTTTGTTGACTTACACTTTTCAGCAATTTTTAAAACAGTTTCCTTATCTGTAAGAACACCCGTAGGATTATTGGGGTTGCATAAAAACATAAGCCCCATATCAGAAGTTATTTTATCAAGTATATCAATTTCAAGCCTAAAATTCTTTTCCTTTGATAGATAATAATAATCCACATCACTGTCAAACAGCTTTACTGCATCTTCATACTCAGAAAAAGTAGGTGCAGTAAGAAGTACTTTTTGCGGCCTTATGGCAGAAGCAATTCTATATACCACATCAGCGGCTCCGTTGCCACAGGCTATATACTCTTCCGGTACATTTAAATAATCTGAGATTTCCTTTTTCAATTCTCTGCATAAGGGATCAGGATAGTTGCAAAAATCGTCTACACCATTGATAATGGCCTTTTTTACACCCTCCGGCAATCCCAAAGGATTGATATTTGCCGAAAAATCAATTAGCTTTAAATTCTCCGGTAAATTTTTTTTACTATAAATATCTCCCCCATGAACAAGCTTTTTCATTTAATTCCCCCTGAAACAACCAGCCTGCATCCGCATAGAATAACAAATGCTATAAATGCAGTTGCGTACATGAGCTTATTGGCTGTTTTTATGTCATCCGGTTTTATTTTTCTGTTATTATCGCCAATGGTTTTCTTCTTTACAAGCTTTCCAAAATAATATGCATCTCCTGCGAGTTGTACATTCAGTGCGCCTGCGCATACAGCCTCTGTCTTTGCACTATTGGGACTGGAATGATTTCTTTTATCCCTCCTGTATATCATGAGTGCATTTTTATAATCCAAGCCACAGACAAAACTAGCCCCAATCATAATATATGCAGATAAAATGGCAGGGATAAAATTCAAAACATCGTCAAACCTTGCTGCAAATCTGCCAAAGTAAAGGTATTTGTCATTCTTGTAACCTATCATTGAATCCATTGTATTAACAGCCTTGTATAAAAACCCCAGAGGTGCTCCTCCAATAACCAGAAATATCAAAGGTGCAATTACTCCGTCCGAGGTATTTTCGGCAACAGTTTCAACAGCAGCTTTGGTTATCCCCTCTTCAGTCAGGTTTTGGGTATCACGTCCCACTATCCACGATAAATACTTCCTTGCGTTTGCCATGTCATGGTTTTTGAGATGATAATAAACCCTCATGCTCTCGGTCTTTAAGCTTTTGGCTGCAAGTATCTGATAACAGAACAGGGATGCAACAGCCACTTCAGCATATATACTTACCCTGCTTAGAAAATACAATAGCAAAAACGGTATAATGAATGTACCTGCTGTAACTAATATGGCAAGAACTGCTCCTGCCATAAACTCGCCTTTTTGTGATTTTGGAAAAGCCTTTCCTAGCAGCTTCTCACCCTTTGAAATAAACCAACCTATCAGCCTTATTGGATGAGGCAGCCATGGAGGGTCCCCAAAAATTATGTCCAGCATAAACCCAATGGCAACTTCAATTATTATTTTCATATAGCCTCCTATTGATTAATATCTCTTGGAGAAGCCATATACAGTAAGGCATTAACTATTGCTGCTGCCACGTTGCTGCCACCCTTACGCCCTCTGGCTACTATAGAAGGAATATTCTGCTTCATTATCAATTCCTTTGATTCAACAACGTTTACAAAGCCCACAGGAACACCAACAATGAGTTTAGGCTTAACCTTATCTTCATTTATCAGATTATTAAGCTCAATTAATGCGGTAGGGGCGTTTCCGACCACTATAACAAGGGGCTTTTCTATTTCAGCTGCCTTTCTCATGGATATGGCAGCTCTGGTAGTTCCCTCTGCCAAGGCCTGCTCCGCTACTTCACTATTTGACATAAAGCACATAACTTCGCAACCACAGCGAGCAACAGCAGCCTTATTTATTCCTGCCATGGCCATTTGAGTATCTGTGACAATACAAGCACCTGCTTTTAAGATTTCCACAGACTTTTCTATGACACCCTCAGAAAACACCAGACTGTCTGCGTATTCAAAATCAGCAGTGGTATGAATAACTCTCTTTATTACAGGCTCACAATTCTTGTCAAGAACTCTGTCTCCAAGTTCACGGCTGATAATCTCAAAGCTCTTATTTTCTATTTCCATTGGTCTCATTATTTCCATGTCAGATTCCTTCCTCAATAACCTTGTAAATATATTTCATATCAAGAGATTCTCTTAAAGCGTCCGCCAACAAATCATACTGCTTTTCCTTATACTCCTTTAAATTAAAGGAAGTATGCTTCTCATATTCCAGACCTTTATCCTTCATTAATGCCTCTGCAATCTCTGCAAGTATTTCATCACTGTCAAAAACTCCGTGGACATATGTACCGTATATGTTCCCCTTTTGCATACCGTCAGGCTTTTCATTACCATTGATTTCAGTCAGTTTACTAAGAGATGAACTACCTTCGTTTCCTGCCTCAGAAGCAGTATAACCCATATGTATTTCATAACCTTCAAAGGTTTTTCCGCTAAGGCCCTTGAATATTCCTTCTACTTTACCAAAAACCCCTGTAACTCTTGTCCGGGTTTTTTCTTTTTCAAATACAGTTCCGGATTTTAAAAGCCCCATTCCCTTCATTTCCCCACCGTGCTCAACACCGTAGGGGTCACTGAGCTTTTCACACAGCATCTGATAGCCTCCGCATATTCCGAATACAGGCTTATTTTTTGCTGCGTGCTTTTGGATACATACTTCCAGTCCATTTTCTCTCATCCATTTCAAATCACCCATGGTATTCTTACTGCCCGGAATAATTATCAAATCCGGGTTTCCCAACTCACTGACACCTGATACATATCTCACACTTGCACATTCAATATGCTCAAGTGCATTAAAGTCAGTAAAATTGGAGATTCTGGGAAGTTTGATTACCGCAATATCAATAAGGCCTACGGTACCTTGTCTGGAAAATCTTTCAGTGAGACTGTCTTCATCGTCAATATCAACCTGAAGATATGGTACAACACCAACAACAGGAACATGTATCAAATCGCAGAGCATATCAAGGCCCGGCTTTAAAATCTCTACATCTCCTCTGAATTTATTGATTATTGAACCCTTGACATGTTTCCGCTCTTCTTCGTCAAACAGCATAACCGTTCCGTACAAAGAAGCAAAAACCCCTCCCCTGTCAATGTCTCCTGCAATCAATACCGGAGCTTTCAACATCTTTGCCAGCCCCATGTTTACAAAATCATCACGCTTTAAATTTATTTCGGCAGGACTGCCTGCACCTTCAATAACTATAATATCATTTTCCTCTGAAAGGCTTTCATAAGCCCTTTTTATTTGGGGCAGCAAATTATGCTTGTAGGCATAATACTCTGTAGCAGTCATGTTTCCTATTGACTTTCCCTCTACAATCACCTGTGAACCCTTATCGCTTGTAGGCTTTAGTAAAATAGGATTCATTCTGACATCAGGGGCCTTTCCTGCCGCTTCGGCCTGTACGACCTGAGCTCGACCCATTTCTGAACCGTCAGCCGTAATATATGAATTCAGAGCCATATTCTGTGATTTAAAAGGTGCCACCCTATAGCCATCCTGTGCAAATATGCGGCACAATCCCGCTGTCAGCAGGCTTTTCCCCGCATTTGACATGGTTCCCTGAATCATAATTGGTTTTGCCATAGAAATCATCTCCTAAATGTGTTTACTAAAATTACAGCATTTTTGCAAAAAGCTTTCTGCGAACTTCGTATTTCCATAAAAATGTATGTGAGGATATCCTGCAAACAAAGTATCTGATGCAAAAATGCATTTCCATTTTCTTTTGCCCTCCGGCTTTACTGACTCAAAACCGTTTCCGTTGTTATCACTGTCACTGTAATGAAATTCGTGAGCATTAATACTCTCACCCTTTTTACAAAACAAATTGTCTTCTTTTGCAATTAGAGTTGTATAACCGAATCTGGTCAGTCTTTCACACATTGTGCTGTTTCCGTCAAGAACCCCTGTCATAGGATACTTGTTGTTCTGCTTATTTGAAATTGATTGCTGAAGATACATAAAACCTCCGCACTCGGCATATGTGGGCAACCCTTCTGAAAGGGTGTCCTTTATGCTCTTTAGCATGGTTTTATTAGAGCTTAATTTCTCTGCATACAGCTCGGGATAGCCTCCCCCCAATATTAGACCCTGTATATTTTCAGGTAAGCTTTTATCTTCAAGGGGTGAAAAATATGTAAGCTCCGCTCCCATTTCCCTCAGCAGCTCAAGGCTGTCCTCATAGTAGAAGCAAAAAGCTTTGTCCTTTGCCACAGCTATATTACAGCTATATTTTTTTCGCACGGAAACCTTGTCATACTCCATAGCGCCTGCTGTTTGTGCCAGTCCCACAAGAGCGTCAATATCAATAAACTCCTCCGCATTTTTAGCCATTATATTCAGCTTTTTTCGGATATCTTTAATTTCTTCCGCTGTAACAAGCCCCAAATGTCTGCTTTCAATAACAGCCTCCGGCATAGGCGGTAAAAAACCCAATACCCGTATTCCGGTCTTTTCCTCTATCATCGGTTTGTACATCTGATAAAGTCCGGGTGAAACTGAATTAATAATAACACCCTTAATATTGTTTTCAGGCATAAAATCTCGGAAACCGTTTATTATTGCCGCTATGGAAAGAGCCATTCCCTTGGGGTTAACCACTAATACCACAGGTGTCCCTGTTAGTCGGCTAATGGAATAAGACGAATGCCTGCCATCATTTCCAAGTCCGTCATAAAAACCCATAACTCCTTCAATAAAAGAAATATCATTTCCGACAGAATTTTTGTCCAAAAGATACTTCAGGTTATTATCTCCCAAGAGAAATGTGTCCAGATTTCGGGACTTGATACCTGTTATTTCAGTGTGAAACATGGGGTCGATATAGTCAGGCCCGCACTTAAAAGCAGAGGTTCTAACCCCTCTGTCCACCAGTGCATTCAGTATTCCGCAGGTAACAGTGGTTTTACCGCAGCCGCTTCCTGTTCCTGCTATCATAATTCTGGCAGTTTTTCTTGTCTCGATTATAGCCACCCCCTAAAGGCTTTTTCCTGTAATAATATATACCGGGTTGTTTGCATTCATCATATGGTAGCCTCCAACCTTTTTGGAAACAGACGAATTAATACAAACCACTTCCGCATCAAAACCATTCTCTTCAAATGAATTAATGGCAGCATTGAGACTTTCTAAAGTAATTGCGTTGGCTACAATATGTATTCCTGGATTTACCTCTGTAAGGTGTCGGACAATATCAGCCATATTTCCGCTGCTTCCACCTATAAATGCTTTGTCAGGTACGGGAAGTCCTTCAAATATATCCGGCGCAGTACCTGAAACTACCTTGACATTATAGGCTCCAAGCTTAACTCTGTTTTTGCTTATCAGCTCCAGAGCCTCAGGATTCTTTTCAATAGCATAAACGCTACCGTCAAAGGCTCTTCTTGCCATTTCAATGGCAACTGAGCCTGTTCCTGCTCCAATATCAAACACAGTATCACAGGGTTCAATTGCCAGCTTTGCAAGAGTGACGGCACGTACTTCTTCCTTTGTCATCGGAACCTCTCCACGTTGAAAATCCTCATCAACAAGTGGAATATAATAGTTAACATAATCAGGGTTTTCCAACAGCATAACAGCGAGATTACCAAAGGTGTATCCTGACAATTCCTCCACCGTTCCCATTACAATACGCTCCTCAGGCATTGACAAATTTTCTCCCACGATTGCTTTTATCTCTGTCAAGCCATGTTCTGAAAGACTTTTGCATATTGAATGGGCTTTATTTTCTCCTCCCGTAAGCACGAAGACTTTTGGATTATAGGATATCAGCCCCAGTATGCTTTTTTCCCGTCCGTGGAGACTGACAACCTTTATATTTTCGTAACTGTTTCCGGTTTTTGAACAAAAATATTGCAGACTACTTATACCACATATCACTTCAATATCAACTGTATTCTCCAGTTTTTCTGACAGGCTTCCTGCAATACTGAAAAAACCTGTATCTCCTGAAACCAGCAAAGCGATATTCTGACCTCGGGAAGTCTCAATCAGCTGTGGCATTTCTGTCACAGAGCACTCTATAACCTTCCTTTTTGAACCGGATAAAAATCTGTGTGCAGTACTGTATATAACATCACAGGTTTTCATCAGCTTTAAGGCTCTCTGTGTCAAAAAATCCTCCGAGCCTGTTCCGGCACCGATTATATACAGTTTCTTTTTCATAATGCCTCTCTGATTCGGTCTGCCAGAACATCTGCAAGTCTTGGGTCAGCTCCCAGAGTATTTCCTAAATTCACTTTAATACCGGGATGTTTTTCAAGATATTCCTTTATCTCTCCGGGTATATCCTCTCTGATATGTATTCCTTCAAAAAGAAAATACGGTACTACTGTTATATCATCAGCACCATTTTTAACAAGGATATCAAGTCCTTTTTCCAGATTTATGTCACAAAACTCCATATATGCAGTTTCAATCATAACTCCCGGAAGCTGTGCTTTTGTCATATCTGTTATCTTTTGCAAAGTCTCCAGAGTTTTTGTTTCACGACTTCCATGAGCAAGAATCAGTATTGCCTTCATATTAGTTCCTCCATTAAAGAAATATTTTCGACCAAGGTTTCTTCGGCCGATTTCAAGGTAGCATCAATATCCTCATAAGTATGTGCGGAGCTTACAAACATGGCCTCAAACTGTGACGGCGCAAGATAAATTCCTTTGCTTAGCATACTCTTGAAATAAGCGGCATAATTCTTGGTATTGCTTAGTTTAGCCTCCTGATAGTTGGTAACGGGGTTTTTTGAGAAAAACCCGCAAAGCAGAGAACCAACTCTGTTCAATGTAATTGGCGCCTTGTATTTTTGTACTATTTTTTCAAGTCCGTTTCCTAAAACTTCAGCCTTTTTATTAATGTCTTCATATATTTCAGGCTTGCTTTTCAAAATCTCAAGCTGTGCAAGTCCTGCTGCCATTGCAACGGGATTGCCGGAAAGGGTTCCCGCCTGATAAACACCTCCGCAAGGAGCTACATGTTCCATTATTTCTTTTCTTCCTGCGTAGGCCCCTACAGGCATACCACCGCCTATTATTTTACCGAAGGTGACAATGTCAGCTTCAACTCCGAAATACTCCTGTGCTCCCCCTGCTCCAAGACGAAAACCTGTAATAACCTCGTCAAAAATAAGCAATGCGGAATTTTGACGGCAAATACCGGACAATTCCTTCAAAAAACCTTCTTTTGGAGGAATAACTCCCATATTTGCTGCAACAGGCTCTATAATTACAGCTGCTATCTGATTCTTATTTTCCTCGAATAACTGTTGAACACTGGAAATATTATTGTAAACAGCAGTTAAAGTATCTCCTGCCACGTTCCGTGGTACTCCCAGACTATCAGGGACTCCGGCAGTCAGTACACCTGAACCTGCCTTTACAAGCATACTGTCACTGTGTCCGTGGTAGCAGCCCTCAAACTTAATAATCTTGTCCCGTTTTGTAAAGCCTCTCGCCAGTCGGATAGCACTCATAACAGCTTCTGTTCCGCTGTTAACCATTCTGACCATTTCAACTCCCGGTACCATGGAGACTATCAACTCTGCTATTTGTACCTCAGTTTCAACAGGTGCTCCAAAACTAAGTCCGTTATGCAATACCTTTTCAACCTTTTTCAGTATAAGGTCATTGCTATGGCCTAAAATCATAGGGCCCCATGAACAGACATAGTCAATATACTCTCTTTCTTCCACATCATAAAGCTTTGAGCCTTTTGCACGACTTATAAATAAAGGGTTTGAGCCCACTGCACGAAATGCTCTTACGGGGCTGTTAACACCACCGGGAATGACTTTTTTTGCTCTATCAAACAAATCGTTACTTGATATCATCCAATATCCCCCTTCTTTATTGCTTCGGAAATTTCTTTAGCAAAATAGGTTATAAGTATATCTGCACCGGCTCTGAAAATGCTGACTGCACTTTCACACATTACACCGTATTCATCTATCAGTCCCTGAGAGGCAGCAGCCTTTATCATGGCATATTCACCGCTGACACTGTAGGCTGCCAGAGGAAGCTTAGTTTTTTCCCTGACTTCCTTTATAACATCCAGATAAGCCAGTGCAGGCTTAACCATCAATATATCCGCACCTTCCTCAACATCAAGCAGCGCTTCCTTTACAGCTTCACGTCTGTTATGATAATCCATCTGGTAGCTTTTACGGTCTCCGAATGCAGGCGTAGAGCCTGCTGCCTCACGGAAGGGACCATAAAATGACGAGGCATACTTTACAGCATATGACATGACAGGAATGTCTGTGAATCCATTTTTATCCAGAGCCGTCCTCAGGGCATTTATTCTGCCGTCCATCATATCCGACGGAGCTACTATGTCCGCTCCTGCCCTTGCATGGGACAAAGCTATCTTTTCCAGATAGGGCAGAGTTCTGTCATTATCTACCTTTTCACCCTCCAAAATTCCGCAGTGACCGTGAGATGTGTATTCACACATGCAAATATCCGTTATTACCTGCATCTGTGGATACCTCTGCTTTATTTCACGTATTCCCTGTTGTAATACTCCGTTTTCATTGTATGCCTCCGTACCTTTTTCATCCTTATGCTCCGGGAGACCAAAGAGAAGTACGGATTTTACACCTGCTTTCAGGGCATTTTCAACCCCTTCCCCCACCATATCGGGGCTATAATGGTACTGTCCGGGCAGGGAACTGATTTCCTTCTTTATATTATTACCCTCTATTATGAAAAGAGGCTGAATAAGTGAATCAGTTGACAGTCTTGTTTCTCTTACTGCTTTTCGCAGCACTTCACCTGTTCTCAATCTTCTTGGCCTGTTAATCATTAATATTACCGCCTCCTATTTCCAATAGCTTGTCTGTTATTGAATCAATTGTAGATTTTTCAGATATTACATATGTCAGGTTATACTTTTTAGCTGCTTCCGCCGTCTGATTTCCTATACAAACAGCCGTCATACTCCCTAAAGGAATATCTTTCACAGATGCCATAAAACCCTCTACAGTGGATGCACTTGTAAAAGTTATATATTTCAGTTCACCATCAATAATCATTTTTCTGATTTCATCACTGTTCTCATTTATATAATTTGTATGGTACAAGGGAACCCGGTCAAATTTTATATTATTGTTATTGAAAATATTAACAATATCGTCACTTGCTATTGCCGCATCACAAATAAGAACCTTTTCATTTTCTCCTACAAGCTGTGAAACGCCCTGTGCAAGATGGCTGCCGTCAAAGATTTCAGGAGTAAAATCCGAAATCAGCCCTACTTCCTTTAGAGCTCTCGCTGTCTGACTTCCAACCGTACCGATTTTTATGTTTGCAAGAACTCTTGCATCCAGCCCTTTGGAATTTAAGTAATCAAAAAATATCTGTATACCGTTTTTACTGGTAAATAAAATCCAGCCATATTCACTTAGCTTTTCACATACACTGCAAAGCTTTTCATTCTGAGGTATTGGTACCACCTCAATACAGGGATACTCTAAAGGCTCCGCACCCAGTTGGCGAAGCTTCTCCACAAGTGTACCTGAAGACGCCTTAGGTCTTGTAACGAGTACTTTTGTACCGAAGAGAGGCTTTTTCATGAACCAGTTGAATTTGTCAGAGAGAGTGCAAACCTTACCTACAGCAATAATGGCAGGAGATTTTATTCCCATCTTCAAAGCCTTTTGCTCCAGTGTACCCACAGTGGCTACCAGTTTTCTCTGGTTAGGCCTTGTACCGTTCTCTATTATTGCAGCGGGCATGTCCTTATCCATACCTGCATTTAAAAGCCCATTCATCAGATATGAAAGTAGGGATAATCCCATGAGGAAAACCAGTGTTCCGTTTAATTCCTTTAATTCATTAAATGGAATAGAAAGCTGTCCTCCCTCTCTGGCATGTCCGGTAATAATATGCATAGAAGAGCAAAAATCCCTGTGGGTAGCCGGTATCCCTCCGTAGCACAGTGCTGCCACAGCTGAAGTTACTCCGGGAACAACCTCAAAGGGAATATCATTTTCCTGTAAAAGCTCAAGTTCTTCTCCTCCCCTCCCAAATACAAAAGGGTCTCCTCCTTTAAGCCTTATAACAGTTTTTCCTTCCAGTGACTTGTTTAGGAGTATCCGGTTAATATCTTCCTGTTTAACAAGGTGGAATTTATTCTCTTTTCCTACATCTATTTTTTCCGCCTCAGGCGGTATCATTTTTATAATTTCATGGGATACCAGTCTGTCATACACTACCACATCAGCCTTAGAGAGAAGTTCTGCTCCTCTTAAGGTAATAAGCCCCTTATCTCCCGGCCCTGCGCCAACTAATGCCACAAATCCATGTTTCATAACCTCTGCCTCCCCCCTTAAATCCTTCTGCAGCTTTCCATCTTTTTTACCAGTTCATAGCCTAATTCCACAGGATTTTGCCTGCTTCCTGAAACACATTCCTTCTTTGATTCCCCCGTAGCTTCATTATGGTACAAGCCCTTGAGAATAATTTCACTTTCTACAATGGTTGCATAAGCCGCGATTGGTGTACTGCAACCGCCATTCATTTCTCGTACGAAGGTTCTTTCTGCATGTGAAATACATAGGGATTCCTCACTATGGAAAAGCTTCAGAAAATCAAAGTTCTCTCCGGCTCTGCCCTGTACAGCTATAATACCCTGACTTGCCGCCGGAAGAATTTCATCAACTGAGAAATATCTGCTGATACGACTTTCAAGGCCAAGTCTCTTAATGCCCGCAGCAGCAAGTACTATAGCTGAAAACTCACCGCTGTCAAGTTTTTTAAGGCGGGTTTGTACATTTCCACGAATTGGGGCTGTTTTATGATTAGGAAATAAAGCTTTTAACTGCAGCTGCCTTCTCTGACTTGAACTTCCTATAGGTTCATTGTTTTCTGTATTTTCACCTTGAGGCAAAACAAAGGCATCTCTGGGGTCCTCACGCTTTGACACGGCTACAACAGGCAGCTCAGGATTATCTTCCAGAGGCATATCCTTATAGCTGTGTACGGTTATATCAACCTCATTATTGTATAGTGCATAATCCAGCTCCTTGACGAAAAGGCCTTTTCCACCAATTTTATCAAGGGTTTTGTCCAGAATCTTATCTCCCGTAGTTTTCATTGTAATCAATTCCAGCTCTATATCAGGGTCAAATTCTCTGATTGCAGCCATTACCATCTCGGATTGTATAATTGCAAGCTTACTGTCCCTGCTGCCTATTCTGATTTTTTTCATGTCAAATACCATAGCCTTTCCTTCTTATGATGAAATCCTCAATGTGTAGCCTGTCCGATTTTCCTAATCTTTTGCGCAACAGATTTTACAAGACTGTGATTATCTCCGTTCTTGGAAACCAGCCCCCCCACTATATCATCAAATTCGAATATTGCAGGAAAGTAGAAGCTGCACTCCTCTCTGCAATCCGCTATACTCATTTGTATGCCCTTTTCCTTGGCATCCAGATATACCTTATGGTTAGTTTCTCTGTCATCTGTAGCGGTAACCGCAAGAAACTTATTTTGAATATCCCGTGATTCATAATATCCTTTTCTGTAATTAAACAGCTTCTGGCTGAACATTTCTTGAAGCTCCGGGGTGAGATAGGGAGATACCAGAAAAATATCCCCTCCGAATTTCAGCAGAGTTTTTACCCTGCGAGCTGCTATCTCTCCACCTCCCACAACAAGAATCTTTTTTCCCGTTAATTCAATAAACAGAGGGAATCTTCCATGTTGAGTCTCATTACGTAAACCAAGTCTTTCCGTAATTACTGTCTTTAAATGAGATATTGTAAGTCCGCCACTTTCAGCCTTACGGGATATAAGAATTACGATAACTCCGAGGGCTTCTGCCGCAGAAATTTTTTCCTGAAAACCTCCTGCGGAGCCTGTGTCCTTAGTTACCAGATATTTTGCATTTATCTGCTTTAAAGTGGCAGTATTCATCTCATATGAAAACGGCCCCTGCATACAGATAAGGTTTTTACCTTTGAAACCCAGTTTATTGCACTTATCTACCACCTCAGCACTAGGCAGTACCCTTGCAAATATTCTGGTAGCATAATCTGACACACCTGTAAAGGCCTCCAGTTCCTTGCTGCCTGTAGTAAGAAGAATATTGCCCTCCACCGTATTCAAATACTTTACTGCTTCTTGTGTATCATTTACTTCTATTACTTTTCCGGCTGATATTGACGGCCTCAGCAGCCTTATATATTCTACATCTGCACTGTTGCAGGCAGACTTAATATTTTTAGTTACCAGTTCTGCATATGGATGGGTTGCATCAATAACAAATGTATAATCCGGAACCATTTGAAGTATCTGTTCTTCCGACAGCCTCCCCGTTCTTACCTCTATCCCGCTGCCAGAAGGCATTACCATATTTCCGTATTCGGTTGCAACACAGGCAGTAACGGCTGCTCCTTTATCTGCAAGGAATTGTGATATTTCTCTGCCTTCAGTTGTTCCTGAAAAAACAAGTACCTTCATATGCAAACTGTATTCCGCCTTTCAATGATTTCATATACCTTTGTACCCTCTTGAAGTTACAAGTCTGTCATTTATTACCCGGGTATTTTTGTTGCCGATAATAACTGTTGTAAACATGTCCACCTGCTCTTTTACCAGTTCTCCCAAAGTCAATATTTTTGAGGTCTGCCCCTCGCGTCCTATATTCCGTACGTATCCGCAGGGGGTATCCCTGTCTGCCACCGACAATATTAT
The DNA here is from genome assembly GCF_029318685.1 of Ruminiclostridium papyrosolvens DSM 2782. NCBI lineage: Bacteria > Bacillati > Bacillota > Clostridia > Eubacteriales > Oscillospiraceae > Ruminiclostridium > Ruminiclostridium papyrosolvens. The sequence goes on along the minus strand of NZ_CP119677.1, from coordinate 1,243,954 downwards.
CTCGCAAGCTTTTTTAAGATAATCACTTCGTTTTTTGCTGGAGGGGTTATATATGCAGATTGCAAAACCCGCTTCAGCCGCAAGTTTAAGCCTTTTTTCAATAACCTCCCAAGGTGTGAGAAGATCACTTAGGGATATAACGGCAAAATCATGGGTCAAAGGTGCTCCAAGTACTGCGGCCGCAGACGAAGCCGCGGTGATTCCCGGTATAACTTCAACCTGTATGTCAGTTGCTTCATATTCCGCCAGAACTTCATATATCAGACCTGCCATACCATAAATTCCTGCATCTCCAGAGGATATCAACGCCACTTTTTTCCCTGCTATAGCGGCTTCTACGGCCAATTTACACCTGTCAACCTCTCTTTTCATGGGGGTTGTTAATGTTTCCTTGTCAGGCAGCAGATGTTTTATTAAATCAATATAAACGTCATATCCAACCACCAGCTGACTTTCCTCAATAGCCATGATTGCCTTTCCCGTAAGCTGGCAATCCTCTCCCGGCCCTATGCCCACAACATATAGTTTCAAGTTAACCTCCCATTACTCTTTAAAAATTTATTAACCCTGCCTCTTTACGATAATTTTCCCATTTTTCAAACTGTAAAATAAAACCAAATATTATCTCTTTGATTTTAATTACTTCCTTATGATTAAGCACCGAAAAATCGGTGTAGAACCTGTCAAGATTATAGCTTTCCACTCCCGGAATTTTTGAAATACCCGGCTCAATATCTCTGGGCAATGCCAAATCAACAAATAGCTCAGGCTTTCTTTCATGTTTTTCAACCATATCACGGGTTATGGTGAAGTGAGGACTTGTCGTTGCGCTTATAACCACATCTGAGCAAGCAAGAAACTCTTCTCTTTCATCATATGAAATTGTATTGCAGCCTACTGGAACAATTATTTCTCCGTGTTTATACTTTCTGAGTGTGATTGTTATATCTGCTCCAAGTTCAAGTAGCTTTTTGCAGCACAATCGTCCTATTTCGCCGTTACCTATTACAAGAACTCTTTTGTCAGCAAAACAATATTTTTTTGATAATTCTGATATTGCGCTTTCTGCTGCCGAAGTAGGAACTGCCTTTATTTTGATTTCCGTTTTAGCTTTCTTTGCCGCTGTAATACTGAGCCTGAACATGGTCTCCAGGGTTGAATCAATGGTTTTCTCCTCCCGGGCAATAGTAGCTGCGTGTTTTACCTGTGTAATTATCTGGTCCTCAAAAAGCACCATTGACTGAAGTCCGCAAGCTACTTCCATCAGGTGAAATATGGACTCTGAATCATATCTTATACTGAATAAAGGCATTAATAATTTATGGTCTTCCACTCCCGACAATTGACACAAAAGCATTGCAGGATTCAAATTATCAATGTTTTCTCCTGAAATATACAGTTCGGTTCTGTTGCAGGTACACAGAAGTACTGCTCCTGAAACACCCCCAACGGCTTTTATACTTCTAAGTATTTCTCTGATTCTTGTGGATGTATAGCTGAATCTTTCACGGACATCAATGGCAGCCGATTTATAGTCCAAACTTGCTGATATAATAGTCAAAATCTGCATCTCCAATCTTTTTTTGATAATGCCGCTGTTATTCCGTCCCAACTGCATTTTGGAACTACAAGCCTTCCATTGTTGGCCTTAACTGCTGCCCGTTCACAAACATTGTCAACTCCGGTAATCTCTTTTACAAAATCCGATTTTGAAAAATCCCCGGGAAGCTCTGCAAGCTCATTTGCCGAATATGTATGAAAAGGAATTTTCCAATCAGCACTTAAAGAACATATTGCATTTTCATTACTTTTTAAGTCAATAGAAGCTATAGCTTCTATCGCATGGGGTGAAATCCCGTTTATATCAAGAATAAAATTCACAAAATTCAAAAGTTCAGAATACTTTGTATTTCTTCTGCAGCCAATACCTAAAACATATTGCTTGGGCATAAGCTGAAGTGTTTCTGAAAAAATCTGCTTTGAGTTGTCCGATATACAAATTCCCACCTTTGTACTGTCTGACATAATTACATTATCAGGCAAACTCCCTTCAACGGGAAAATCCGAATGAAGCCCCACCTTTTCTCCGTTTAATATTGCAGCTGACACTTTTTTAATCATATTGATATTCATTATTTGACAGCCTGCATTTACTGCCCATGAATCAACTGCAAACCGCCCATTTATATCTGTTGCCGTCGTAATCACCGCTTGTGCATTTAATACTTTTGCTATAATACTTGCTAACTCGTTTGCCCCGCCTATGTGGCCTGATAAAATCGGAATCACATACTTGCCTCTTTCATCAATAACCAGTACCGCAGGGTCACAGTCCTTGGAGGTTACAAAGGGTGCAATTGCCCTGACGGCAATCCCCGCAGCCCCTATAAAAACTATAGCGTCACTAACCTCAAATGCCTTTCGGGTAAACTCCGCCAAACTGTCTTTCAAGACTTGGGCTCCCTCCAGCTGATACTTGCTGTAACCTCGAGCATCATACCCCTGAGTATTAAGCTTTTGCTGCAAATTCAGGCACAGCTTGCCCCCTTGTTTTGTAAATGCTGCTAAAGTTATCTTCATAACTATTTGACTGCCTCTCTGAATTCATGAGAAAAAGTTGGATCATACAGCTTTGACCTTGAGTACTCCGAACCAAGGAAATCTCCTACAAGTATTAATGCGGTCTTGTTGATATTATTTTCTTTTGCAGCTGTATAAAGCTCTCCTACGCATGTCCGTACAATTTTTTCATCCGGCCAGGTAGCCTTATATACAATGGCTGCAGGTGTATTTGCTTCATACCCTCCGGCTACAAGCCTTCGGCTTAATTCCTCCAACAATGAGGAACTCAGGAACAATGCCATGGAAGACTTATGTGAGGCCAGTTTTGATATTTCTTCTCTTTCAGGGACAGGAGTGCGTCCCTCCATTCTGGTAAGTATCAAAGTCTGGCTTACATCAGGCAATGTGTATTCTGCTTTTAACGCAGCTGCCGCACCGCAAAAAGAGCTGACTCCCGGAACTACAGTATATTCAATGCCTCGTTCAATCAGCATATCCATCTGCTCACGAATGGCACCGTATATACTTGGGTCTCCTGTATGAAGCCTTACAGTGCTTTTTTGCTCTCTTTCTCCACGTTCCATAACAGCTATCACTTGTTCCAATGTCATTTCCGCACTATTAAATATTTCACATGTTTTTTTAGTGTAATCAAGCAAGCCCGGATTCACAAGTGAGCCTGCATAAATAACGATGTCAGCTGTCTCCAGCAGTGTTTTGCCCCTAACCGTAATCAGGTCAACGGCTCCGGGCCCTGCTCCTATAAATGTCACCATACTTATTTATCCTTTACTATTATAATTGAAAAGTAACTTGAATCATCAGATACCTCATCAAGACTTTTGTAAACTCTCTGATTTTCCATACCGCAGCATTCTACCATCAGTGAATAACGATACAGACCCTTCCTCTTCAAAGCAGCCTTTATATCAGTAAGACTTTTTCCGCTTTTCATCAGCACTTTTGTGCCCTTTAAATCCAGAAGTTCTTCTGTATCTCCGTAGGATGCAGGTATAATGTGCAGAGTTTCCCCTCTGTCACACAAAGAAATATTCAGTGCCCCCGCAGAAGCACAAAAGGAAGTAACCCCGGGTATTGTCCGTGTAATATAGCCCTTATCCTCAATAATCCGCTGAATGTTCATATAGGTAGAATAAATTGTGGGATCACCCAATGTAATGAAGGCTACATTACTACCTTTTAACAATTGCTCCTCTATCAAACTACAGCTTATGCCATGACTCTTTTCAAGTAAATCAGTATCTCTTGTCATGGGCATGGGACAATATACTACCGCTTTGTCCTTTATGTATTCCCCCACTACTTTCATAGCAGTTTTTTCGCCTTTTGTATCTGGTATAGCTATTACATCTGCCATCTGCAGAACTTCAACCGCCTGAAGCGTCAACATTTTAGGATCTCCCGGCCCTACTCCAACTCCATATAAAATTCCCCTCATATATTTATCCCTTCTCTGATTCCTTACATAATTCTTTAATCATATCTTCAGCACCCGAGGTCTGATAATAAACTCTGTCTTGCAGTTGTCTGTTTAAATCCGTAAACATCACAACCTCTATATTGGCTTTATGGTTTGCTCTATAATTAAGATGAAACTTTACTTTTTCAAGAATACTGATATTAACGGCCTCTTCAAGGCCTTCTTCTCTTAGTATGACATTTATTTCATCCGTAGTCATAGACTGCATTATTTTACTTATACACTCCTTGGAAGCACCATAAAGTGCTGCATGAGCCGCAAATATTTCACACCTGCAATCTGCTGTCCTTGAATGGGTATTCATAATACCTCCGGCAATTTTGCACAGTTTACCTGCATGTCCTATAAGTAAAATGTTCTTAATATTATTATAAACCGAATAATCAATAGTTTCTCCTATATAATTGGAGCATTTTAAGCCTTTGTCAATGTCCAGCCCCAATCGTTGCAGTGCAAAATCCCTTCCAAAGTTACCGGGAGTTATAAGAAAATATTTATTATTTTGTGCAATTCTTACATCAATTTCCTTATGAATAGTCTCTACTAAAGCCTTTTCACTCATAGGCTCAACTATCCCGCTAGTCCCCAGTATTGATATACCACCAGTTATTCCAAGCCTTGGGTTAAAGGTTTTTTTTGCAATTTCTTCTCCATTTTCTGCTGATATTTCAATACAAAAGCCACCTTTATACCCGTAGGTCCCGGACACCTCTCTTAAAACCTCATGTATCATCTGCCTTGGTACGGGATTTATGGCCGCCTCACCAACGGCACATTGAAGTCCTGATTTTGTAACTCTTCCAACACCACTGCCGCCTTCAATCAATATTTCTTTTTCCAGTTTTTCAACCTTTGCAAAAATTTTGATACCATTTGTCACATCAGGATCGTCTCCTGCATCTTTTTTTACTGAGCAGCTGATGCTTTCCTTCTGTTTATAAATATCACCTATTTGCAAATTTAGTCGGATACCCTTTGGAGTATTAATTATAACCTCATCAACAGTTGTATTTCCTAAAAGCATTACAGCACAAGCCTTTACGGCTGCTGCCGCACAGCTTCCGGTGGTGTATCCGCACTTTAATCTCTTGCCGTTTTTTACAATAAATTCCTCCATATATTTACCCTGCACCGTTTATAAGACTTAAAATGGATGCCCTTGCTTCTGATATTGTAGCTGCCGTTGTGTCAACCTTGAGCTTGTCCCGCTGATTCAGTATTTCCATCAGATGTGCCATTCTTGGAAGCCTTAATGAATGTTCCCTCAGAAGCTCTGGTTTTGAAAGTACTTCTCTTACATTTCCGCCCATAACTACTTTTCCATGGTCCATGACAAATACGTCGTCGCAATATAAAGGAACAATGTCCATTTCATGTGTTGCCAATATAACTGATACTCCCGTTTCTTCTTTTATCTTTGTCAACAGATTAAGAATATCACTTGCCCCTTTGGAGTCAAGTCCCGCAGTGGGTTCATCCAGAATAATCACATCAGGCTCCATAGCCAAAATCCCGGCTATGGCAACCCTTTTTTTCTGCCCGAAGCTCAATGCATGTGTAGGCTTGTCTACATATTCCCCAATTCCTGTTTGAACAACGGCCTTTTCAACTCTTTCCCTGACCTTCTCAACACCAAGTCCAAGATTTATAGCTCCAAAGGAAATATCCTTTTTAACACTTGAGGAAAATAATTGATCATTTGGGTCCTGAAAGACTATACCCACCCTTTTTCTCATTTCAATTATACCTTTTTTATTATATTCCACCTCACTGCCGTCAAAAAAAACTTTTCCGTTGTCAGGTGTCAAAACACCGTTAAGGTTCAAAAACAAGGTTGACTTTCCCGCACCGTTTCCGCCCAAAACTGCTGTTGTTTTACCCTTTTTGATTGATATACTGACATTTTCCAGAGCTTGATGTTCTCCGTCATATGAATAACTCAGATTCTTCGTTTCAATTATGTACAATAGAGCTACCTCCTACAATAAAAGCCTTTCTGCAAGACCTGCACTTAAAAGCAACAGGCATAACAGGATTGAAAGCATATACATCTTTTTGCCGTTCATATATTCATCGTCCAGTGTAACAAATTGTCCGTTGTAGCCTCTGGATTCAAGCGCCGCATAAACCCTGTCGGAGCGGTTGTAGGCACGTATGAACAGCATACTTATGATTTCACTTGTGGATTTCAAAGAAGTTCTGAAATTACAGTTCCCCAGTCTTGAATTTTTTGCTACGTTCATTCTCCCTATTTCATCCAGCAGCACAAATATATATCTGTATATCAACTCCATAAGCGTAACAATAACGGCCGGAAGCTTTGTTTGTCTAAGCACCTGAAACAGGTCAGTCATGGGGGTGCTCAAGGACAGGCAATACATGCAGCTTACTCCCCCAAGGGCGTTGAGTACCAGTTTCAAGCTATTTGTAAGAGTTACCCGGTCAATGCCGTAAACATATTTTCCGATTCTAACACCCAGCAAATAAACATGATTTAAATCAAACCGATTTATCAGTATTGTTATTGTACCAACCATTAAGAAGCCAAAGGGGATAAAAAGCATCTTAAAATATGCCGAAAGCTTTATTTTTCCCACCCCTACCGTAGTAACTGCCATAGCGAGTATGGTTGCTGCACTTACAACAAATGAGTTTAGTGAAATACATAATAATAAGGGGAACATTGTGTAAATCAATTTTGCTTTGGGGCTGATATGGGCAAGTTTTGAATCATATGCATATTTATCTATCAGTATCATGTTTCTGCTCCGGATTTTCCTTTAACAGAAGTCATTCTTCCAAGTATAAAACCTACCACTCCTGCGCCAATTGCAGCTTGCAAGGCAAAAAGCAGTGACTCTATTTCTCCGCTCTTAGGCTCAAATAGTGATTCAAACCATGGCTTGTAGTCAGGAGCTATTTTAGTTATCTGTTCTTCTGCAAGACCGTCTGCGCCCGCAAATTCAGCATTCTTTATAAAAATAGGCGGTGCAGCAAGAATTACTACTACTACTGCTATCAAAATTAAATTCTTTTTCCATAATTTCATGACATTCTCTCCTTTTTAATAAATTGCTGATAGTGCCTTAAGCTCTTTTGCACTGTATTTTGCGAGAACATTATAAATAACTACCGTAAGAAGTCCTTCACAAACAGCAAGCGGAACTTGAGTAAAAGCAAAAATACTTATAAACTTCCCGAGGGAGACCATAAATCCTCCAGTAGCGTCAGGATATGCCATGGCAAGCTCCACAGAAGTTATCACATATGTCATCAAATCTCCGAAAAATGCTGCAAGAAATACTGCAAGTCCTGCTTTTGCACCCAATCGTTTAGATAGCTTGAACACTCCGAAAGAAACCAAAGGCCCTACTATAGCCATGGAAAACACATTTGCTCCTAAGGTTGTAATTCCTCCATGTGCCAGTAAAATAGCCTGAAACAACAGGATTATAGCTCCTATTACGGACATGGCAGTTGGCCCGAACAAAACCGCGCCCAGTCCCACTCCTGTTGGGTGCGAACAGCTTCCGGTAACTGACGGCATCTTGAGTGCTGAAAGCACAAAAGCAAAAGCGCCGCACATTGCTAACAGAGTCAGGTTTTTTGAAGATATTTCGATTTTCTTTTTTATTGAGAAGAATCCAATCAGGAGAAATGGCATACAAAGCACTCCCCAGCTGATACACCAGCCCGGTGCCAGATATCCTTCCATGATGTGCATTGCAGATGCATTTGCAGGAAAAATAAAAATAGCGCACACCGCAATTAAAAGACAAACAAGGTAGTTCTTTACTCTTACACGTTTCATTATAATAAACCTCCGACTTAATAATATTTGCCAAAAAAATAAAACCTTTATTTATTTTGGTAATAAAGGTTTTATTTGTAAAAAAGAACGTATAGTCTTATACTGTTTTCTCTTTTGACAAACTACACACTTCATACACTGTGAAGTCATAGTACTCTGCATATTTGGCATCTGCAGAAATACTGGCAGGTCTTCCGACTCAGATATCATAGCAAAGTTCTCGCCTTCCCGGACTAATCACCCAGTGGCATGTATAAGCAAAAATAATTCTTGCTTTTTTAGAGAACCGCTCCATCATACGGCAGCAGGACTGTTCAGGATTTTCACCTGATTCCCTCTTAGTTACTCATAATTTTGAGCAAACCAATATCGTTAATTATTAAATTTTAATTGAATTATATACCATTTATAACCATCACGTCAATTAAACTTTTGCGAAATTTGCTTCACCATATAAATAGAGCAAAATACCCACGGTGTGAGCAAAAGTGTTATTTTTACAGGCTTGCAACTTAGATTAAACCTGACTTTTCCATAATGGCTTTGAGTTTTGAAATATCCTGTTCATTTGCCATTGGCAAAGGGAAGGAACAGTAATCCTTTACGGAGATACCCTTAATCATCAGTGCTTTTTTAATATAAGGAACAAAAGGCTTTCCTACTTGATAAATATCCATAAGACAATCTATCTTCCTTTGAATATCTGAAATTGTTCTTATATCTTTTTCTTTGAAAGCCTTTACCCATGAACTGCAAATTTCAGGAACAAGATTTGACAATCCGCCAATACATCCGTCCCCTCCTGACATTACATTATGAGCAAAGTTGTCATCAAATCCTGAGTAGATTCTAAAATTCGGGAATTCCGGCTTGATTAATTTTATCAATTCCCTTGTATGATCCATCCCCGGTATAGTATCCTTGTATCCCACAATATTTTTGTGTTTTCTCAAAAGATTTAAAGTCACCTCAGGAGAGATATCATAACCTGTACGATCCGGAAAACTATACAGATACAAGTCACCCGGGCATTCATCGGCTACTTTGTCGTAATACTCCTCAACACTTTCCTGGCTCAATCCGAAATAATACGGTGAAATCACCACTATACCGTCTGCACCCTGTTCGCAAGCATATTTGGAAAGCTCTATTGTCTCGTTTATATCCATGCTTGCAGTTCCAACCAGCAGTTTTGTCCTACCGTTGATTTCCTTAACAGCAAATCGAATGAGTTCCTTTTTGCTTTCCACCGGAATTGCAAAAAACTCTCCTATGCTTCCCAGAATCAAAATACCGTCAACTCCACCCTTTATCAGATGGTCATACAGATTATGGAGTGACTGGGTATCAATTTTTTTATTTTCATCAAATATAGTAACTGCCGGGGTAATGTATTCACAATTCATCTTTGTATCTCCTTTTTTTTATTAGTAGCCTGCACCTTCCATAGCAGAAAGGGCGGATTCGGTATATCTTTTCAGTAAACCTTTTCTTACAGGTGGAAGAACTTCTTCCTTATTTTTTTCTCGTTGGTCAAAAATTCTCTGAATCTCCTCCAAAGGCATTTCCTTTTGCTGTATACCTACAACGTTAAGACTCCTGTTTTCAATGTCATACTCTATAATGTCTCCGGTTTCAACAAGTCCCAAAGGCCCTCCTGCAGCAGCCTCCGGCGAAACGTGTCCTATTGCCGCTCCCCGTGTGGCTCCTGAAAACCTTCCGTCTGTCACAAGAGAAACCGTGCCGTTCAACCGCTTGTCGCACACGATAGCTTCTGTCGTCATCAACATTTCAGGCATTCCGCTGCCTCTTGGGCCCTCATAGCGGATTACTATAATTTCTCCGGGGTTGATTTCATTATTCACCACTGCACTGTAGGCATCTTCCTCGCTATTGTATACTCTGGCAATACCTTTGTGTTTACGCATACTTTCCGTACAAGCTGAATACTTTACTATTGAGCCATCCGGTGCAATATTTCCTTTTAAGACAGCGATAGAACCCTTTTCCTTGACTTCATTCAAAGGTGTAATAACATCGTCTCTCTTCAAACCGTAATTGGAAAGATAACCGATATTTCTGTCAAAAAAGTTATCCCTTTCCAAATCTTCAAGGTTTTCTCCCAAAGTCTTTCCTGTTACAGTCATTACATCCAGATGCAGATATTCTTTGAGCATTAATTGTACCATTGGTATTCCCCCCGCAAACCAGAAGGCTTCTGTAAGGTGCTCTCCGCTTGGGAATATATTGCCTAAATGCGGAATCATATGGTTTATTTCATCGAACATATCCGGCGTCAGTATAATACCAAGCTCCCTTGCAATAGCAGGTAAATGCAGTGTTGCATTGGTGGAACCGCCGATTGCGCTATGGACAATTATTGCATTTACAAATGCCTTGTTTGTCATGATTCTGTCAGGAGTTATACCTTTTTCAACCAGCTCAAGGATTTTCCTGCCTGCCTTTCTTGAGTAAGACAGAATGTCTCTCATGGTTGCAGGAACCAATGCGCTTCCCGGCAGTGCCATTCCGAGAGCCTCCGCCATACACTGCATAGTGCTGGCAGTTCCCAGAAAAGTACATGCTCCTACAGATGGGCAGCCTGTCAGCTTGTAATCACGAATCTCCTGACTGCTTATTTCTCCCTTTCGTTTTTGCCTCAGAGAGATATCTCCTGCAGCCAATGAAGTAGTCATATTGGGGCCGGGTCTCATACTGCCCCCCGGTATGAAAATAGCCGGAATATCAAGTCTTGCAGCTGCCTTTAAGTGAGCGGGAATAGATTTGTCACAGGACGAGGATAAAATTAACCCATCCCATGAAACCATACTTCCCTGCACTTCAACCATATCGCAAATAGCCTCACGGGATGCCAGTACGTAATTCATACCCTTGTGTCCCTGTGCACACCCATCGCAAATATCTGTCGTATGAAACCTTGCAGGACAGCCTCCTGCCTCGTAGACACCGATTCTTGCCTGTTCTGTCAGCTGATTCAGATGAGTACTTCCCGGATGGCTGTCTCCAAATGCATCTTCTATTAATATCTGAGGTTTATTAATATCCTCCTCATCCCAGCCGGAACCCAGTTGGAGTGCATCGAACTGTGCCCAGAGCAGTCTCTCTGATGAGCTTTTTTGTTTTATTTTATCCATATTAACCTCCCTGCCCCCGTTATGCCGGACAAACTATCCCTTTCGGCATACATAAAGTATTTGGTTGCTTACATATTAGTTTCAAAAGTATTGTATAAGTCTTCCATATGTTCATCCATTATTCGTTTTGCCTCAAGAGAATTACCGTCTTTAACAGCTTCAAGCAGCAATTTGTGATAATAGATTCCCGCACTGTTACCCCTTTTTGTAACAATTTGAGAAAATGCCCTGTTTAATACATCACTAAATATATAGAAGGTTTGAATTATAAGAGAATTTTTAGTTGTATTGGCAAGGAGCAAATGAAAATTCAAATCTGCCTTGGAGAACTGCTCCAAATCGTCCTTAACCTTATCCATAGCCAAATATGCCTCCTCAAGCTTTGCCACGTCTTCGGGAGAAGCTTTCTTTGTGGCAAGTTCAGCTACATTGCCTTCCATTACTCTTCTGTATTCTAAAATCTCCTGCAGAGAGTTTTCTTTTAAATAAGCGATTGGTATTAATGAATTCATACTTATTCCCGGTAGTGCATCGGTGATAAATGAGCCTTCCCCAAACCTTGTTTCTATCAAGCCCAGGGATATCAGTTTCTGTAGTGCATTCCGTACCGTAACACGGCTTACTCCCAGTAATGCAGACAATTCATTTTCAGAAGGGATTTTTTCTCCTTTCTGCCACTCATTATTTAAAATCTGCTCCTTTAACTGCTCAAAGACCTGTTCGCTTACACTTTGACGTGTAACCTTCTTAATTGGCATTTAATATCACCTTTCAATTACAAAAAATTTCTTAATACCTGTAAGTTGTCTACCTGTATTACAGGTTATAATAATATATTACCTTACACAATTTAAAATGTCAAAGAGGATGTCACAAAAGGAGTGTCTGCTGCAAACAGGAAGTTTTTCTTTTTAACACCGATACTCCCGTATAAAATTATATCAATGATTGCTCCCAAGCTTCCATTGATATAATTTATACTCAGAAGTACATGTTGAGAAAATAAAAATTAATTTTGCGGCATCAGCTATTCCGTTGTAAAAGGAGACGCCGGCAAGCCTTCACGGTTATACAGGTTGGCATCTGCCGGATTATCGGCCCAGCCGTACCTTACATAAACCGGATGAGATATAGCTTCACTCCAGACTGCCACATCATCACCTATAAGCTCCGCATTAACACGGACATATACTCCGTCTGCTCCTGCTATAGCAAAAGCTCCCGGATGTTCTCCGTTTTTAACAACCAAACCGCTTCCTGTATCAGTGAAGGATATAATTATTTTGCTTCCTTCTATTCTGTGGGACTTATACATTGGTCCGAATGCAACAACGGTTTCGTCCCCATATACAGTTTTTATGGCTGCCAGTGCCAAGCGGTTTCCCACATCCTTTTTATTTACAGGATGGATATCATTCCATTCTCCAAGGTCAATTGCCACAGCCATTGCTGTACCAGATACGGACAGTGTCCTTCGCTGGGCTTCCCTCACCTGTGCCCAATCGCTTTCCACAGGTGTTTCTGAGGCCTCCATAAAATTGGGCAGCTGAACATACAAAAACGGCAGTTCTCCCATATTCCATTTCTGTCTCCAGTCAGAAATCAATCCTTTTAAAAGGCTCTCATATTCTCCGGGATTCTTGGTATTGGCTTCACCTTGATACCATGTGAAACCCTTTAATGCATAATTTGTTACAGGAGCAAGCATCCCGTTGTACAAGCCCAAGGGTCTCCACTGAACAAAGGCCTGTGGCGGCATTGGACTACTTTTTGCACCAATCACACACTGCCATTCACCCACTAAATCAATAATGCTGTCTCCGATTTCCAGTTGGTAGGGCTTTTCTTTGTAAAATCCACCTTTACCGGACGTATTTACCACTCTGAGCAGTATTGTATTTTTACCTTCCTTCAGCAGTCCATCCTGAATATTATACTTCCTGCTAATATACTGATTTGGCGTTGTTCCTATCTCAACATCATTTATGTAGGCAATATCTTCATCAACAATATTTCCAAGTACAAGTCTTGCAGATTTATTTGCGGGATTAAAGGGAATATTGATTTCCTTCCTGAACCAGACCACACCGTTGAAGTTGCCCAAGCCCTCGTCTTCCCAATATGAAGGTACTTTTATAGTCTTCCATGAGGTGTTGCTGTTTTCTATTCCCCTATCCTTTTTGTTTAAATCAGCGTACCAAGCTTCGGTGGAAGCCTGATCCTCGCTCAGTACTTTGTACAGATAAGCTCTGTTACTAAGCTGTTTTGCTGCTTCATAATGTTCCGGGAACTCCTTTAAAGCATTTTCACTGAGCCAGGCTTCTGCCGGTGAACCTCCCAAGCTGGCATTAATCAAGCCTATGGGAATCCGGTACTTTTCAAACAGCTTTAAGGCAAAGAAATAGCCTACTCCGGTAAAATCCAAAATCTTTTCAGGGTTAGCGGACTCCCAGCTTCCTGCTTCCAAATCCTTTTGAGGATTTTCAAAGTCATATCTGACAGGAATGCAGAAATGCCTTATGGAATCATTGCTGCAACTGCTGATTTCTTCCGGATATGTATCCTTCAAAGAATCCATTTTCATTTCCATATTTGACTGACCTGAGCAAAGCCAGACATCGCCCAGAAGAATATTCCTGACAGTCAGCTTTTCCCCGGACTGTGCACTCTCAATATCCATGTTATAGGGTCCGCCTGCCTCTGCGGCTTCAAGTATAACAAACCACTCTCCGTTTGCGTCTGCACAAGCATGGTAGACTTTACTCATGAAGCATACAGTAACAGCCTCTCCGGCAGGCGCCCATCCCCAAACCTTTACCTCTGTGTTTCTCTGTAGTACCATGCCATCGCTGATGATACGGGGCAATCTTATTTTAGAACAAATATAATCCAATTTTAGCTCCTACTTTCAACGGGTATTAATTGCTTTATTTATATACTATCAACATAATTATCGTATATACGGTTCCTTCTTATACGTTCTTCGGGACTGAGTTTTTGCGCATCTGCAATCTCATAGCCCCCAAATGTATCGTAAAGTCTTGATGAAGGGTCAACCTCCACAAAGGTACACCATGGAAGCCAATGATACTGGCTTTGCAGCATTTGTCCCGCAATGTATCCGCTTTCATGGCCCAGCCCCGGCATTATATAGGTTAGTGTAAACTAAATTACACTTAGTTTATATTGAACATGCTATTTATCAAGGGATTCAGAAATTTTTGATATAAAAATACAATGCCCCCCTCTTTTCCTGTATAATTGAGACTCCTACATCACAAATCCCATGAAGGAAAGTGTCATTGTGAACTCAATTATAACAGTTTTAATAGCATATAATCAATTTTTACTTTCTCAAATACATAAATTACTTGTTTTTATTGCGAAAAACATACCACTTAATGCTCCTAAAAACAACTTTACCAGTCCCAAATACAACAAATACAGTGTTGACAAAGCTCCTATTATTAAGCACTTTGATCGCTTCGATTACAAAAAGCTTTTGGCTGAATATGAACCCGTTGTCTTTATCTGCCCTCACTGCGGTCATACACTTGAGCTAAAAAAAACCGTAAGCATTTTAATATTCACAAATGCATCAACTAAACCCTTCGTTGACAATTTTGATTACAAGCCTTCAAACCATCTTGCAGCTGACGAAACCTATACTAAAGTCAAAGGTGACCGTCATTATGTCTGGTTTGTCATGGATGCTCTAAAAAAGTCTATTCTAGGCTATCAAATATCTTATACCAGAGACATAGGTCCTTGCGTTCTGGCTATGCGTATGGCTTTCAGCAAGTTTAAACAGTTCCCCGGAAAAACTCTTAAATTCGCGGCTGATGGATACACCACCTACAAGCTCGCTCAACAATTATTTTCCGAAACGGGGATGGATTTTAACCTAATCCAAGTAATCGGTCTTACAAACGCTGATCCTGTTTCAACTGAATACCGCTGGCTAAAGCAGATTATTGAACGTTTTAACCGTACCTTCAAGTTCTCTTATCAAGTAACTAACGGCTATGGAAGCAGAGAAGGCTCAAAAACCCATGTTGCATTATTCGTGGCTTACTACAACTTTTTAAGACCTCACCCTTACACCTACTGGCAGCCGCTCAACTCAATACCTGAGCTTGATAAGCTGCCAAATATGCCTGCTAAGTGGCAGAAACTAATTGAATTATCACAACAACTGACCTTGTCAAAGCAATCTGTATAGTAGCGTTATGCCGCGAAAGTCTCTTGTTAATGAGGCTACGGCATGTTAGGCTGTTTTGCCATGCGCATCATCCATTCGTTTGAAAATGGGTGTGCTTGTGATGCCTTCACACATGCCGTAAGAGGCTTGTTAGCAAAAGAACCGTGGAATAAATGTGGAAATCACTACTTTAAATTACAATTTCTGGGTATATTCTTCACTTTTCAATGTGCTATACTTTTAAATCATTTTTTCATAACTTAGTTAACACTACCCGTATTCTTCAAATACATCCATTACATTTTTTATTGCTTGTTGAGTTAGCAGATTTGAATAAAAGTCCTTTCTAGTGATAGCGCGTCATAAGAATATTGAATACCCTATCCGATAAACTGCCTAAATTGGCTATATAATAAATCACTATATGTGGTTTCGTCCTCGTAAATAGTATCTAATATCTGCTTGATTTTGTTGCATTTTTTATCCATGTTTTTTTTATTCAAATTATAATGGCAAACCGTATTTCTAATGAGTGTCCAATTTTGTAAAATTGTATTTAGTTTGCTATCAATTTCTGATTGTATATTTTTATCAAAAGTATCATATTGGTAAAGATTTTTAATCATAAAGCATTCAGAACCTCTTTTATATATTACGCTGGAAAGGATTGCTTCAAAGGATGATACATTTATAAAACTTTCTAAATCCTCACTAAGAACTTTAATTAAATTTAAACTTTTATATCGCTCTTCTGCTTTAGATAATGAATTTTTAAAAAATTTCCTCAGAACTTTAGAATTATATTCTTCATCAAACTTCAGATTAGTACCTTCAAAGCAGTATTCACGAAAGTATAGTGAATCTTTTCTAAAATTGCAATATTCAAATATACCTTTGCAATACTGTACAATCATATCATAGGAAACTATGTAAGTCTTATATCCATTATAATCGTCAATAGTATATACAACTTGATTTTCATCATCGAAACCATATACAAGACAAGCATGAGGTGCATGTCGGTTATTATAATAAAAAAATCTTCCTTTCTGATAGAATAAATCCACAAAAAGAAAAATGGGCCTATTATTCATTATGGATTCTCTTATACTTTCAACTAATAAATCCATTTTAGGCTGTTTTTCTATAATATCTATTCCTAAGCCTTTCAATATATTTTCTCGTTTATCAAATAAAAGTGTATCTATACAAAATACTGGGCATCCGAAAAGATTTCGATCATCATCCGCGAAGTTATAGACAAAGTAAAAATTATATATAATTTCCAAACCGCATAGACCAAAATAGTTTAGTGTAGCTAAATCGGACATACTCATACAATCACCATAAGGATCCTCAATTCCTAACATGTCCTTCATTCCATAAAATGCTTTCATTGGTTCTAGTACTTTTTTCATAATAAACCCTTTCTATATTTATTATTGACTCAAACTTCACACATAGATTTTGCTATTTTCTCGCCTCGTTGTATATTTGTAATGTTTTCTGTAATTCCATCAAACTCACGTAATCTTTACTTTCTCAAGATACTGCAAGTAGTTACTAAATGTCTTATCCTGTAACTGTATTGTATTATTTGCTATTTCGCATATAGCAGGTATCATTCTTTTCCTCTTGGTCAAACCGGCTTTAGTTACATTAAGAGCAAGCTTGTCCCATTCCCGTCTCAGAGTCTGAAGTGATTCCAACACCGTATCGTAGCCTTCTATTTGGAAATTAGCATTATTTCTGATGAAGCTTATCATATTATCAATAATTACCATTGCACTCCTAATTTTAATAGTGAAATTTATGTTTTCACAAGTCTTTGCAAATGAATCTTCATCAAGGGCCTCCAATTTATTCAGGTCGCCAACAAACCTTTTAAAAGCAAGATTTCCGAAAAATTTATTTCCTGTCATAGCTCCTTCCATAAAGGCTTTCAAATTATTTATAGTGGTATCAAGAACCATCTTCTTACTTATAAGGTTTGATGTTTTATCAGTATCAAACCATACAAATCCAAAAATGCTTTTCCTAATATCCTCAATTGAGGCAGGCCCTTGATATTTTTTCATCCTTCCTGAAGAATCTTTGAAATATGCGTCCGCAACATACACGATGCCTTGTTCGGAGTCTATACCATACATAAGAATACAATGCCCTCTATTTTCATCGCTTATCTCCCTAAAGACATTACTGTAATTCAAGTTCGCAGTTCCTACAAACAGTATGACAACATTGTTATCAAGTACCGCATTGCAAACCTTTTGGAAAAGCTCATCCTTATCTTGCTGCATGTAACACATATTTATTTTAAAAAGGTTTTCTCTTGCCATATTTTCTATAACATCGTCAAGACCGCTGTATCCTATACGATTCAAGTCTGATTCGTATACGACATTAAATCCATTGCACAGCATAAATATATCAACACACGATAAGTCATATTTTTGATGTCTTAATGTGTCTTCTATGGCTGAATACAAGCAAAACACACCGTCTTTTATGTACGTTTCTAATTCAGGTATGATAAATTTCATACTCTCCCCCCTTTAGAATTTGCATTGGAGAAATACTTAATAAGTGTTTCATAAAAATTGTGCGGGTTTTCTTCTATCATATTATGTCCACTGTTTTTAATATATTTTATTGGTATGCCCGTATCACGCAGATAATCTTGAGACTTCCTTTTTCCAAGGTTTTGCTCACCGTAAACATACATTTTTCCAGTGTCAAGCATGATGAATCGTTCAAGGATATTATCGGTTTGACATACTTCTACCAGACTTTTTGAGGACTCATACATAACATAAGCGTTTGTCATGCATAGACTCTCATAAAATGGAATTGTGTGATATTTTTTTTTGAGGAATTTGAAGCCTCCCCGGTTGAAAACTTCATACCCCATATTATAAATAGATGCTGATAGCTTGCAATCGTCCAAGGTAAGGTTGCCCTCACAATTAATAAATGACTTTACTTTCATACTTTCGCATATATACTGGGCTACAACTCCTCCCATTGAATGTGCAATTATATGAGTGGTATTTATACCTAAGTAGTCAATTAAATGAAGACATGCTACGGCTTGAGATTTGATGGAATAGTCAAATTCCATCGGTTTGTCTGAGTTACCGTATCCAACAAGGTCTATAAACAAAACATTGTAATTCTTTCTAAAGAAATCATATTTTGAAATATTACTATAAATCCTGCTAGATGAACCTAACCCGTGGATAAGTAGTACACATTCTCCACCATTTCCTGTAACTTCATAAAATATGTATACACCATTATAGTTATAGAAACTCATATCATACCTTCCTTAAGGCTGGTATCCCTTTTGCATCCAGAACCTTGTTTATTTCAACCAGCGGAAACATTGGCGATTCCCTCATAATACTGATGCTGTCATTCCTTATATCCAACTGCGTTGTGCCTTTGTTGCCCCGTTCCTCTCCACTATCAATAAATAGTTCAACTTCATCTTCAAAAAAGCTTATGGCCTGCTCAAGCGTGGTAGCTTCAGGAAACCCTGCCTTGTTTGCCGATGAAATGGCAAGCACAGTGCCGCTTTCCTCATAAACGTCTTTAGTCTCATTATCCTGCCAGAAAACACATATAGCATCACTATTTGGAACTGCATCTGTAAAAATATCACCTTTTTTATTTATAAGGAAACTGACTTTACCCGGAAGTAATGCATCGATAATACTTTTATAAGTTTCATTTTTTATATGACAATATTTATCTATATCCTTTTTATCTATAATCAATGATAACGGCTTATCTTGAGGACTCTTTCGGATTTCTCTAAGTCTCTCAACAGCTTCCTTGTTGAAAGCATCACAGACCACTGCATACACTGCATCTGTGGGTACAACAATGACCTTTCCCCTCTTTATCGCCTCGCCGGCTAATTTATATGTTTCAGCACATGGCTTTAAAACTTTATACACTTTAACTCCCCCTTACTGTATAATTTCTATCTATTTATTGATAAACTGTTCCTGACTTTTATTGGTATCTCCGTATTTTAACATTAAATATTGATCCAACATTTTAATCACATTAACCTCATCATTTTTTATGATAACAACATTTGTATGACCAAGGAGGTTACTTTTTCGCAAAATCTTCATATATTCACCCCTGAGCTTCATTAGATAATACAAATTTTTGTTTTTCAGAAGCTTGTTGCGCTTAATGTATTTATTTGTATGAAATAAAGCCTTACCTCTCGTAAGTATTCTTTCATAGCACAATTCACAATTTGTGTCATAGAAGAATAGCATCTCCGGCTTTCTTACCAGGGTACAAAGGTATTTACCGGGTAGCACACTTGAGCCGTTAACTATATCACGGGTTAAGGCTGTGTATACATACCTGTCTGCTATAACTATGTTGCCCTTGTTTAGAGCTGGTAATATCCTTGTAAAGTAGTCAATGCAAAAGCTAATCCACTGCAAAATACTGTATATAGTTGATGTAAGCATTTTTAAATTGCAGAGTGCTTTAACAATTTTTCTGATTTTTTCATTTGAATTCCACTCAACAATTTGCACATTGTATTGCGCACTTAGGTGATTATATATCTTTGCAATACTTTCACTTTTTCCTGAACCGCTGATTCCTTCACAGACTATTAAAACACCTTTTTGAGTATTGGTTTTATAATTATGCTTATCCATAACGGACCTATTTACTTTTACAATGTGTTTGCTTACTTATAGCTTCAATCATGTCTTTGGAATTTTTTCTTGTTTCCTCAAAAAGATTTCTGCCTTTGGAGTCAATACCTACAATCAGTGGACCAAGATTATCGCATTCCATGACCCACATGGCTTCAGGCATACCTATTTTATCCATCCAGTACTGATGAGTGACCTTGGTAACCCTTTGAGTGTGTACAGCAGCACAACCATGGGCAGCAAGAAGATATACCATAGTGTGCTTTTTCATCGCTTCAGTAGTCGAATCACTCATACCGCCTTTTCCTATGAGTATTTTGACACCCATTTCACCAACCATGTCAGTGTATGGATCCATTCTTATGCTACTGGTAGGACCAATTGAAATTACTTTATATTCCCCACTTTCCCTATTTACACTAATGATTGGGCCTGCATGAAATATAGCCTGGCCATTAAGGTCTTCATCAAATTTTCCATTACTGTCAAGGAGCTTTTTCAGTTTATAATGAGCCATATCCCTTGCCGTATATAGTTTCCCGCTCAGATAGACTGTGTCTCCAGCTTCAAGCTTTGCAATGTCCTCATCTTTTAGAGGAGTCTTCAAATAATAGGTTTTCATGTAAATCCCCCCTTTCATTACATAAAGCTCAATTCTTCCACTCTTCCGTCCTTATATATCCTTATGCCCGCCCTTCGCGCAACCCAGCAGTGAAAATTGATTGCAACAGGACAGAGTGTTGTATGGGTGGCCGCAGTCTCAATATTGACTCCGAGTGTAGTTACTTTGCCGCCTGTACCACCCGAACCAATGTTAAGCGAATTTATTGCCTCAAGTAGCTCATCTTCCAGTTGTGCCAAGCGCTTGTCCTCACTCCTCTGCATCCAACCTCTCAGACTCATAGCTCTTCTGCTAAGTTTTGCAGCAACGTCCAACTGACCACCTATGCCTATACCTATTGCAGATGGTAGACATGCTGTACCCCCGGCTTCAACAACACATTCCAGTACGAATTTCTTGATGCCTTCAAAATTGTCACCTATTTCAGCAATAGTGAATACTTTAACTTTATTGTACAATTCTATACCGCAACCCTTTATGCTTGGGATGATTTCGATGTAATCAATACCCTTCTTATACTCGTACTCCATATTTGGCACACCACGCCCGCTGTTGTCGCCACTGTTTACACGTGTAAGAGGGTCAACCATACTTGGGCGCAAGTAACCTGCTTTTGTTGCATCTATTACAGCTTCCTTTAATATTTGCTCCAAATCCGAAATAAAGAAATCATCTCCAAAGGTTACGTATGTAGTAAGATATCCTGGAGATTGGCACAAAGCTTGTTTGCATTCCCTTGCAATACTTACATTTTCTATAATTGTTTCAAGTATCATTTTCGACGATTCATCTGTTTCTATTTCAACTGCTTTGTTTAGAAGGCATCGGCAGTCATCTGAAACCTCATATGAAATTTTAAATATTAAATCCCTTAAAACCTGTCTGTAATCCACACAAAATCCTCCCTTTATAAAATTAGGTTGACTGTTTCTTTGTATCCCAAAATCTTTTTTTGTTTGAAAGCATCTCCTCACTTACATCCAATACCCTGCTTGTCTCAAACATTCTGGTAAAGAAATCAAACTGCCATTTAGATGGCTTTTCATTCTCAATACCGTACTCATCAAGATATTCCTTGCTTTCAGGCTCTATTGCTTTCATAACGCCCTCTGGAATTACTTGTCCATACATAAGATTTACGTAATAGAATGCGTAATAAACTATGCTTTCACATCCTACCCTTTTACTAAAGGACACCAGCTTGTCCCAGTTGATCTTGTCTGAGAATTTTTCAACGAACATTAATATATCTGCAAACTTGTATATTTTAAGATCTCTCAGATCACTGACCCAGTGCAGCAAAGCAGCTTCCTTATACAGATGGCATGCCAGTTGTATCAAGAAATCTTCATAACCAAGAATAAGTGTCTTTGCACCGTCAATGTCAACTTCTATTGCTCTTTCAAGCAATTCAGGCGTATCTATTTTGCAAGGACAATTTCCTTTCCAGAGTACATCAAAGTTTAAATCCACTTGGAACATTGGTGTGAATGGGTTATCTGTCTTTTTAAGGCATTCCTGAAGTTCATTTGAGGCTAATTGTTGAAGCATTTTTTGCTTTCTTGTACTAGGTATAATATCTCCATTTTCATTTACTTCACCTTGAATATAACCTAATTCTTCCAATATATTTACTATTTTGTCTCCATCCCTTACATCTATGAGGAAATCAAGATCATTAAATGTTCTGGTCTCAACTGAAGGATACACCTTGGAAGCCAGAAAATTTCCTTTCAGAATTGCTAAACGAATACCATTTTCATTCAGTTTGTCAAAGATAACCTTTATCTCTTCAAAGTACGATTTATTCCTGATTGCATATACCTTGCTCTGCGTCTTCATGGCTTTGAGAACTTCTTCTTCGATTTTGTCCGTAAGCCTGAGGTTCTTTAAATGGTAATACATGATATTTAATGTTCTGTGGGTTATCCCTTGGTACAATATCTCTTTCCAATCTAGATTTCCATCCATGATAGTTTTAATTTCTTCTATGTGCTCTTCCTTTAATACTCCTCTCGAGCATAGTAATACCAATTGTCTTTCCTTTGTCAATTCATTTACAATTTGTGGCATTTTATATTCCCCCTCTAATTTGATACTTTTCACCTGAACTTATCAATCTGGTAAGTGGAAGTCCTTTTGTCCCCCCTTGAGTTAATATATTTTTGGAATTAGCATATTTTTGAAGTGTTTACAGCTTGTTTACGTTTAATGATATTTCTTTAAGTGCATTTATTGTTGCTTCTATTTCAGAAGCTGTATTGAATACGCCAACACTGCACCTTACTGCTCCTGTAATTGATGTACCTAATGTATCATGTGCTATAGGAGCACAGTGCATACCGGCCCTCGTCCCTATGTTATAGACCTTGTCCAAAACATAGCTTATTTCACTGGAGGGTACACCCTCGAAATTAAGTGCCACAATACCAGAATTTTTTTCTATATGATTTTTACTGTACAGCTTTACATTTTTTAGTTCTCGGACACCTTCAAAGAGCATTTTAACAAGTTGGTATTTATGTGCTCTTATATTTTCAATGCCTTTGCTATTTATGAAGTCAATACCATAGCCCAGACCCACTATACCCGGTGTGTTCAAGGTTCCGCTTTCCATAAGGTCAGGCATGAACTCAGGCTGTGTAAAATTCTCAGAATTACTCCCAGTTCCACCTTGCAGGATAGATTTAACTTTCAGTCCTTCCCTGATATACAAGCCCCCTGTCCCAACAGGTCCCATCAAGCTTTTATGCCCTGGAAATGCCAACATACTTATATTCATATCCTCAACATCAATGTTTATTGTTCCCGCCCCCTGTGATCCATCAAGCAAGTACATTATCCCGTTTTCACCGGCTATTTTGCCAATATCCTTAGCAGGCAGAAGTATTCCGTTTACATTTGATGAAAGGGTAGCTACTATTAGCCTGGTGTTTTTTTTGATGCTTTTTTGTATATCATCAGGGTCAATTTCACCGAATACATCACCGCTGACAACTGTGACTTCAACACCAAGGTTTCTTTCAAGCAGCTTAAGTGGTCTCATAACAGAGTTGTGTTCAAGGCTTGTTGTTATTACATGGTCTCCAGCTTTAAGGCTTCCCTTTATAGCTATATTCAAAGCCTCAGTAGCATTTTTTGTAAAACATATTTGCATAGGATTACTGATATTAAAGAACTTGCTTACTTTCTCACGCGCTTCCATTACAGCCTGTCC
The DNA here is from genome assembly GCF_029318685.1 of Ruminiclostridium papyrosolvens DSM 2782. Taxonomy (NCBI): domain Bacteria; kingdom Bacillati; phylum Bacillota; class Clostridia; order Eubacteriales; family Oscillospiraceae; genus Ruminiclostridium; species Ruminiclostridium papyrosolvens. The sequence continues at coordinate 1,220,191 of NZ_CP119677.1, read as the reverse complement.
TGACTGTATTGACATTGAATGCCCACCACGACCGGGATTTGCGCAATATTCACGCATACACCTGTCCATTTCCTTATACACCTTATCGGGCTTAGGGTAAGTAGTCGCGGCATTATCCAAGTATATCATTTGAACATAACCTCCCTTAACATACTCCATTTATTACAATACAATTATAATAATTCAACTTCTGTTGTAATATTTTTGAAAAAACTAGGTATTTCGTATGTATAAGACTCTAAATCATATTTGTAAATAGATACTTCACTATTTTGTATCGTTGAAAATCCTTTGCTTTCATAGAAATCTTTTACCTGCATATTTTTATTTGATGAGATGTACTGTCCAAAAATAACTTTTTTACTTCTTAATTTGGATAATTTCATACACTCCATTAGTAAAACATATTCAATTTTTCTTCCTAAAGCTCTACATGAAAGTAAAAAAGTGTCGATTAATGCTTGGTCGTTCTCATATTTTAAAATACTAGCACCTACAATCCCCAAATCGCCAAATCTATCTTTTAATTGAATACATATCACATCATAGTCTTTGCTCTCGGTAAGCATCTTGATGTCATCTTCACTATATCTTTTTGTAGTTAAATTAAATTGGTTAGTTCGTTGAGTAAGTTGTGCAATGCGTGGAATATAGAAACTGTTTGAAAAATAAATGGACACTTCCATTTCTAAAGAGTTGTAATAACATTCCATATCTGTAAATTCTTGTGCAAATTTGTTTCGCTGTGCTTCTGTTCTATACATTTGTCCCCTAAGCTTGTCCTCGTTAGTAATGCTCAAAATATCAAACAGTCCACAAGAAGCAAGTATATCTCTATACTCAAAAGCTCTATTTTTTTGTAAGTGAATTGTCTCGACCTGTGGTAATGCATAATTAACCATCTCAATTTCGTGTTGGCTATCATCTACAAATACAATACTATCTAAACTAATATTTAACTCTTTTGATATCGAGCTAATATTTGTTGCTTTATCATCCCAATTAATTCTACTTGCGGAAATATGCTCTCGTTTCAAGACCATATAAGGATGATTCTCAAATACTTCCCAGACATCTTCCTCATTATTTTTGCTGCAAATAGTAAGAATTGTACCTCTATTATAAAGATTTAATATTTCCTGCTGAAACTCATGATATGCTAATCCCGGATAGTCTTTCCCCAATTTTATACCTAACAAGCTGTCTTCTCCAACTATTCCACCCCAAAGAACATTATCACAATCTAATACAATACATTTTTTACATTTACTTTTTGAAGTTTTTATATGTTTAAATATTTCATAACTAATTTCTCTACACGCTTCTTTACTGTAAGGTGCATGTCCAATATACCAAAATCTTTTATCGTAGAAATTTCTTGCCCCCACTCTAGCTATACATAAATTTATGTCAATATAGTAGGCATTAGTATTGCCAAAAAGGACTTTATTTAGTTGATTATTTAACCAATTTATTGTACTTATTTGATACATACTATTGGGTTTATCTAAAATTCCAGCTAATGGATAGATTGGCACTTCAAATCCACACCATAAAATTAATGCTTGTGTTTGTTCTCTAATTCCATTCAGGGTTTGTGTCATGTAGTTTACAATGCGCTCTTTCTCATTTTCAATTTCGCTTTGACTGCATTGTAAATAGTTTCTACTTATAATATTTGAAAGCGTTTCTAATTGTGAAAATACTAAAACGCAATCAACATTATTATTTAGCAAGTCAGGTCTTTTGCCCACCGCCTCTTGGAGTATGTTGTCATAATCTCCGAACATCACATTAGCTTTATATCCTATTTCCAACATAAAGTACCTTAGAAATGTATCTAAAATTGGCTCTAAAGTGATATTCCTAAGCACAGAAATATTCAGTGTCGGCAGTACATTATTTTTATTACTATTTAGTTTATCAACCACTTCTGAATATTCCATGTGAAGATAAGATTTCATTCATTCACCACCTTCAATACAAAAAAATTTAGATATATTTTTCAAAAGTTTTTTTAATTTTATTAATGGTATTAATATTTTCAAACAATAAATCTTCATCAATCAACTCTATATCGAATTCATCTTCAAGCAAAACCATTGCTTGTATTCCCCTTATAGACTCAAGTCCATATTGACCAATATCCTCATCATCTCCTATTTGTGATAATACATTAATATCCACATCCAAAGCCTTGGATAATATGTTTATAATGTCACTCCTTCTAAACTCCATTACGACATACGCCTCCTATTCTAATCAAGAAAATTCGCTCCGTGTTAATGTGTAGCTATAGATAATTCAATTTACTATTAAGAAACTCTCCTAGCATTAGTGCCTCCTCAGCGACTATACTATGTACTTCAACTTTTTTTCCTGATAAAAGTTGCTTTCCCAAAGATAAATCGGAATCTCTGATTTTTACAGCTTTTGTACATGCCATTCCTGGCCTTGGCGGGGCCGGAACAATCTCGGTCTTTATTCCGTTATCACGCATTATTTTATCAACCAGCATCATTTGACCTGTATTTTTCGCAATTATCAAATATGATTTACCCATTATTTTCACTTCCTTATAAAACCTTAGCTATCACAATAACTTTAGGTATCTTTACTCCTTCCATATGCGTATAACAAAATTCATAAATTTCTGCCTCGCTTATGCCAAAACCAGCTTTGGGTGTAACGGTAGCCCTTATTTTATGTCCTAATATATCATCCTGAACTCCGTCCACTTTAACGGACTGCACTTTTTCGTTTTTTAGGATAACTTTTTCTATCTCGGCAGGATAAACGTGAAAGCCTCCCTGGTTTATCATATTGTCAGCCCTACCTTCCCAATATATGTATCCCTCATCATCCATATATGCCAAGTCGCCGGTCTTTAAGCCATGAGTAGTAATAACTTCACTGGTTAATTCAGGCGAGTTGTAATAACCAAGCATAACATTAGGGCCTTGTACGTAGATTTCACCTATTTCGCCCGCTTTGACTTTATTTTCGTTTGCATCAAGAAGCTCTACAGTACAGTATTTAACCGGTTTTCCTACTGAACCTGCTTTTCTCAACATATCCTCGGGCTTTAAATGAAGCACCCTCGGCGATGCCTCTGAAAGACCGTAAATATAATAGAATTCTACCCCCTTGTACATGTCCAAGAGCTGCTGTACATCTTCTTTTATTAGCTTTGCAGCCCCGGTCTGGATATATCTTAAGCTGGATGTAGAATATTTTTCTTTCCTTCTGTACTCAACAATCTGGTGAAGCATTACCGGTACAGCAAAAAAGCCTGTAACATTATGATCCTGTATTGCTTTAAGTATGATGCCTGCATGAATGATACCATTTAGAATTACAATCTTAGCCCCTACGGAAATAGCGGCAATTATCTCTCCTGTCATAGTGCCAACTAATGCCATTGACTTTAAAATAAGTATATTGTCTTTATCAGACATTTTAAGGTATTCGATAATTGCATCCATATTAGAAAGGATATTTCCCGAGGACAGCATAATCCCCTTCGGCCTCCCATGCTTGTCCGACATATAGAAAATAGAAGCCATTTCGTCCTTAAGCCATATTGAGGCCGTAAAAATTTCAGGTAGGTCGCAATCTTTCACAAAATATGCAGCTTGATTGCAGGCATTATTACGCACCTCTGTACTGTCATTGCAAAAAAGGATGCTTTTTACAGATGGTATTGTATAAGAATTGATTCCAGCTATGAATTCACTTAAGTCACTCTTGGTAATTATAGCTTCTGCACCGCAGTGCCTGATAATTTCCTGCAGCTTTAAATCCTTTGCTTGAGGCGATACCGGTACAAATACCATTCCTGCCATATTTACCCCATAGATTGCCGCAACAACGTCCACAGAATCCTGCAGGTATATAATAACCTTGCTGCGCGGCTTCAGCCCAATGTCAAGAAGCTTTTCGGCTATTTTCTTTGAATAACTGAGGATCTCGGAATAAGTATATGTAAAACCGGCCGAATCAGTTACAGCTGCCTTTATACCATATTCAGACTCAGACTTAACCAGAGTATCATAAATATTCATGGCAGTTACCTCGATTCCAGCTTACTTGTGACATACTCTGTTATTAAATCAACGTTAGCAAAGTTCTGATGGCTGAGTGAGCTGGTGTCCACCTCAATATCAAACTCGTCTTCGAGATTTATAATCATCTCAACCAGCCTTATTGAATCAATACCATGATCCCTTCCAATCCATGATTTTTCTGTAACATTGTCGGCATTTAGTAATGCGCTTTTAGCAATAACTTTCATTACTCTTTCCTTAATATCATTCATTTGAGAATCCTCCTTAAAAATTAAGCTACTATATTACTTACTAACTACAATTATTTGTAGCGCTCATTAATAATTTTTATTCTGCCCTCCTCTTCGGGCGAGACTGTTCCTTTTCTTTTTATGTAATCTCCCAATATATCTTTCAATAACCCATATGTGCCTAACAGCTTAGATTTTTGAATTTCCTCATACCCGTCTCCTCCGTAAAACAGATAATCATTTGTCGCAACTTTGTAAATCTTTTCTTTATCTAATGGAACTCCGTCCTTTGTTACGCTTACAAGTCTTTCCCCTGCCATCTTTGATGCATCTATTACATAATTCATTCCTGAAACCTGCAGGAATCCACCGTTAAAAACTGTAGGATACCCCCTTAACCCTCTTTCAAGAGCCTTATATATCATATCTCCCTTCATTTCAACAACCACAAGGGAATTTACAAAAGGCAGCATTTTACCGATTTGATACATGTTTAATTCACCTTTAGGCAGGCTCTCTCTTATTCCACCTCCGTTCATTAGTGTCAAATCCGCATCCCCGGCTTCTCTTAGTGCATCAGTCAATAAATTCGCAAGATTTGTTTCCTTAGACCTTACCTGGGTTCTTATTCCGTTTAAGACTACATCTGAGCTTCCCACTTTTATTTTGGCACTTTTTAATGCTTTGGTACGATATGCTTCAGAAACCTTTTTGAGTTCAGAATCTTCCTTCGAACGGTCAGTTGTCGCCTCTACTTTCCAATCAATTTTTGATACTTTTCCTCCCTTGAAGTACATTTCGGCCACTCCAAGATGCGTAGAAAAACTGCCTGCTTCAGCCATGTATGTGTTATTAACTTTCTTTGCAGTTTTATACAAGTTGTGGTAATGTCCACATAAAACCAGATCTATTCCGTCAACTTTTTGGATAACGTTTTTGTCAACATCGTCTCCTAAATGTGAGAGTAATACAATTGCATCAACCTTACCTTTTAATTTTGAAACAACTCTCGCTGCGCATTTAATGGGATCATCAAACGTAACTGAATTATCGTGAACGAAATTTAAAGAAAAAGGAGTTGTAAGTCCGAATACACCAATTTTTTTGCCATTGACTTCAAAGATTTTATATTCATCAAATACCTGCTTTCCATCCTTGTATATATTAGCTGAAAGAATCGGAAAGTTAAGCTGCGATTTTATCTCTAGCAGCCTGTCAAAACCGAAGTTAAAATCATGGTTTCCCGGCACCATCGCATTATAGTCCATTAAATTGACACATTCTACAACGCCTTTCCCCTGATCTATATTCGCTTCGTTTGTACCATGGAACATGTCTCCGCAGTCCAAAAGCAAAGTGTTTTTATCCTTTGCACGTTCCTCCTTTACATATGAATTTAAAAGAGGAAGCCCCATAATGGTACTTAACTCGTCCAAGGTATAATATGTACCGGTTTCATTATCATAGACCATGTGTCCATGGATATCTGCGGTATTGGCTATTGTGATTTTACTGTCATAGTATCCGACCCTAAAAAGTATCTGGTCGAAGCTTACATATTTGATTACAAGATATACTGCTACTGCAATAATAAATAGGCCAAGTATTATTAGGTTGGTATATTTTTTTTTCATAATATTTTTACCCCAAAAATAAAATTTTGATTATCAGAACATAGAATTCCCGGTGCTTGAATAGTGTTTAAGGCCAAACAACCAGAATCTATATACAAGTACGAACATAATAACCCCTACAACTGGCGTCATATAAAGATAGCCGCTCCAGAACATAGACAAATCAGGTTTCCTAAGAAAAAATTGTGCCGGGAAATAGCTTACAAATGCGAAGGGAACTATAAAAATGAGCATTTTCTGTATGATTCCCGGATAAAAGCTTATTGGGTATCCCGCAAACCTTCTGGAATTAAAGAATATAAGATTCCTTAAGTTGATCGTCTTGACAGCCCAGAAGCTAAAACAGGAGGAAATCATAAAAAGTGAAGCCTGTATAATAGCACCTCCGACCAATGCCGCTATATAATATGTTATATTTTTATAGTTCCAGTCAATTCCAACATTAAAAGCTGTCTTTATAAAAAGTATTACTCCAACTACCCCATGCCCTATTGTTGCGCAATAATCTACTCTGGAGGCAACAATCTGGTACATCAATCCCAAGGGCCTTATAAGATACCTGTCAAGCTCGCCGGAGTAGACCATATTGTCAAAGTCCCGTATTCCGGTAAAAAGAAAAATGAAGAGGCTATAAGATAGGAATAAAAAGCTGTATAGGAAAAACATCTCATTCATTTCCCAACCCTTTATTCTTATTAACCTGGTGAGGATAAGATATATGACTATAATACTCACCATTTCCCTGCAGAACACTGCAAAAGCTAGAAAAAACCTGTCAAACTTGTACTCCAAAGCTGATTTCAGATTTAATTTGGAGAACCGGAAAAACAATGCCATCATGGAACTGAAAGAGTTATTTTGCTGCATAAAAATCAACCTCCTTGTACAACTAGTTTTTTTGTCGCCATTTTCCAAACTATGTGTCCGACTATCGTAAGCAAAGCTAACCATATTACCTGCTTCACTATACCGAATATTATCTCATCATAAGGCAGTAGTCCTAAATAAATGGATATTGGTACAAAATAAATTGATTCAAAGGGAGTAATTTTAGTAAAGGTATGTAGCCATTCTGGCAAAAACCATAGTGGAAAAAGCGCCCCTGACATTATTGATATCACTGCATCCTTTATAGTTACTATGCTAAATGTCCAATAGAACCAAAAAGAACTTAACCATACAATAAAATTAATACTGTACAAAACAAGATATCCAAGTATTGCACTTATACAAAAGAGGATTCCCGACTTCAGGTTAAATGGTGACAGTAGCTTGAATAATACAATTGAAACAATTAAAGCCGGAGTAAGCTGCATAATTACCCTGAAAGCAAGAGCTCCTATATTGTATGAAAATATATTTATCCTGAAACTTAGAGGTTTTAATAGGTCGGAAGATATCAAGCCACTGGTTATTTTGCTTTCTATCAGGTATTCTTCCATCATGAATATACTCTGCATAAGAAACCCCAGTATAATATAGGTCATAACAACCTTAAATTGTACACCACCGAGAACTTCTTCTTCCTCATATATTGCTTTCCAGATAGCGATATTGACAAATATCATTAATAGTGTATTAATCACGCCGGCAAAGTAATCAACGCGGTACACTATATTGTTCTGAAACGATTTTTTTGCAATCTCCAGATATTTTCTCACTAATATTGATACCTCCCTCATAAATTTCTCTTATTATAGCCTCTATTTCCGGTTCTTTGATGGTTAGGTCAAGTATCCCATACTTAGAGGTCAACTCTGCTATCAAACCAGAGACTTGTACTTCTTCCTTATCAAACCTGAGCCATTTCTTATTGCCCTGTTGATCTGCAAGTTGTACACCTGAAGGCAGCTCAATATCCCTATATAGTTGATTAAACTCCACAACCAAGGTTCTGTATTTTCCATACTGGTTCTTTATCTGATCAGCGGTACCATCATAGATTATTACACCCATATCGATTATTATCATTCTCTTACAGGTTTTTTCTATATCCAGCATATCGTGGGTCGTAAAGAGCATTGTAATATTCTTTTCTTGGTTAACACATTTTATAAATTCTCTTATCTTTTCCTTTGCAACAACATCAAGGCCAATTGTCGGCTCGTCAAAAAAAACTATTTCTGGGTCATGTATTAGCGATGCTGCTATATCCGCCCTCATCCTCTGACCAAGACTCAGTTGCCTCACCGGTTGGGATATAAATTCATTAAGTCCCAGCATACTGTTAAATATATCCATGTTTTCTTTGTATCTTTTTTCTGGAATTTTGTATATGTACTTCAATAATTCGAAAGTATCTATAACAGGTAAATCCCACCACAATTGGGTGCGTTGTCCAAAAACTGCTCCAATTTTTGAAGCGTTTTTTTTCCTGTCTTTATATGGTGACAGGGCTCCTACGCTTATTGCACCTGAAGAAGGTGATAGAATGCCAGCGAGCATCTTAATAGTTGTGGATTTTCCAGCACCGTTTGGACCAATAAAACCTACCATATCTCCCTTTGCGATTTCAAAGCTGATATTATCTACTGCCCGTTTTATCTTATACTCAGGCATAAGGAGACCTTGTACTGCACCTAAGATTCCTTTCTTTCTTACATTAATCTTATAATCCTTAACTAAATTGTTAACCATAATAAGTGCCATAACTACCTCCCCTTGTACTATTTTCTGCAAGCTTGCATCAGTGACTAATCCTTCGCAAAGCCTTCGATTTCACCAGACCTTTTAGTAGAATCAGCCATATAAATCACTTATAAAAATCTCGTTTTGAATTATTGCTTTTAGAACAGCTTCAATCCTCGTCCCCACATTAAAGATTTTAAAAATATTCTGAGTATGAAATCTGACAGTAGATAACGATATATTTAATTCATGCGCTATCTGTTCGTCAGTCATACCTTCTGCTATCCTTTTTAAAATCAGCTTATGCTGTTGCGTTAATTTTTTAGTCAAATCATTTCTAGTACCGGAAATTCCTTGAGTGTAGCTTGTACAGCACATATTTTTTGCTACTAAGTCTACAAATCCTTTTAAAGCACTTGATATGGGATGACCTGCACGTACTAAAGATACATATAGTTTCTTATAACCATCCCAAATGGGTACACAGTATTCATGCCATTCTGTTAATACATTGCAATAATGAAATTGTGGTTCCAGATATACGGGTGTGTTACTCTGTTTCGCAATAAATACAGCATTAGTCCCAACGCTTTTAATACAAAACGAAACTCCTGCTTTTAGATATTTTTTGAATGTACAATGTCCGCTTATATTTATCCATCTTGGGTAGAAAACGTCTAAAATAGTTAATTCTTCATTTAAAACCAGAAAGCAATAGTATCCCCTTTCCACTCTAATAGCATCACTATACTTATGCATGAAATCCTTAAAAATCGACAAATGCTCTTTTTTTTTCCATGTGTTTACGCAACTCATCCTCTGTAATTAGTTTTTGAGGTTCTTTAATATCCTTCGATATACCACTTTGTTCACAATTCGCCCAAGATTCAATAATACTTCGAAATATAAACTCATTCATTACTATCCCCCTCTTCCTTATCTTATATTTTATTACAAAAAATATAAACTATAACATTTATTAGTCGAATTGTGTTGAAATTTATTGATAAAGAGCAGCATAGATTTCTTTTTGGGTATAAAAAAGAAGCTAAATCTACAGATCGTGTTAGTGACCTAAAAACTTAGCCCCTTGATTATGAATGGATTATGCTATAACAAATAAGTATTATTTATAAAACAAGCAAACCACTTGTCGTGTGACATTTATAATTCACAAACTCTCAACATAATTATCGTATATACGGTTCCTTCTTATACGTTCTTCGGGACTGAGTTTTTGCGCATCTGCAATCTCATAGCCCCCAAATGTATCGTAAAGTCTTGATGAAGGGTCAACCTCCACAAAGGTACACCATGGAAGCCAATGATACTGGCTTTGCAGCATTTGTCCCGCAATGTATCCGCTTTCATGGCCCAGCCCCGGCATTATATAGCCTATACTTCCGTCTATATCGCTGGATTGTCTGGTATTTTTATGAATGAACTCCGCAAAATCCAGATAATGCTCATCCCCGGTTATAATGTACAATCTGTAGTATGTGTAGGAGCAAGCCGCCATGTATACGTCTGCCCCTCCTCCGATTGTAATTATACTCTGACCGCTGATGGAATACCTGTTGAAGGGGTGCTTCTCCATTGGCGCACGTACCGGGAATTTCCAAGCATAGGTCCAGGTTTCGGTATAGTCTGCAGCACCTACGGCACCTTCTAGCCATTTCTTTTCACCTGTCAAATCATACAGAGCAAGAAAGCCAAACATTGCGTAGATACCTGCTTCTTTGTCCTGTATATCGGTGTTGTCGCAGGTACCGCCTCTATACTCCATATTAAGGTAAGCATTGTCATACGACCATTCTCCGGCCTTTATGGCTGCATTTTTATACCTTTCGTCACCAGTAACAAGATAATACTCAACCAAAAAACGTATTACACTTGGGGTATTTGACTTGGATTCCATCCTTACAGAGCTATCGGTGTTGTATGCACGATAGAAGCTGCCGTCTTCATTCTGAATACTAATAATCCAATCAGCAGTTTTTTGGCAGAATTCTCTCCATGCAACTCTGTCTTCACCCCTCTTTTTCATATAGAGGTATGCGTCAAGAATTGCCTCAATTCCGTCTGCAAGCATTCTAATATAATGAGGATACGGTTCAAAGGCACTTATACCGGGATTGTAGCACATATTTGGTAAGCCTGATTCCGTCATGGCAGTTCTGACCCAGAAATCTATAATATTTACACCTTTTTTAAAGGTTTCGGGCAGATTTTCCTTGTCACCGTATCGCAGAAGCTGATAGCCAATTCCCGGCTGCTGTCCCACAAACCCAAATTGAAAGGATACGCAATTTATATCCATCGCCGGAAGCTGGCATGCAAATGGGAGCCCGTAAGCATCACCATACTGACGTGTATACCTGTCGAGTATCTTCATGCTATTATGGAAAAAGAGTTCATTATCCACATGGAACAATTTGTCTCTCAATCTATCATATGTCACTCTCCAGATATCTCTCATCATAAGCTGATAGCTGTCATAGTTTCCGAAATTCACCGCAACAGCATAATTCTGTTGGAAACCCGTTTCTACAGGGTGATTAATACGCTTAAAGGTCTTTACCTTACCGTTATAGTCAAGTCCTCCAAAGGGGTTTACTCCGGGCATCTGTCCTTCACAGCCGGGATAAACATAATCAATTGAAAGACCATGAGTTTTTGTTTCAATTTCCTTTCGCACCTCAAAGCCATAATACATATAGTTCATGGTCTTATTCTGGGGTTTGCTCATGCCTATGGAGCCTATTGTAAATTTGGCGTCCACACCATTTTCCGATTGCATAATATCCAAAGACCGCATAGTTACATCGGGAGCCCAACGAGATATAGCCGCTGTTTCTCCCGACTGTATATTCTGCATTGCGAATAACGGCAAAGCATAGTGTGTTTCCGTTTGCCAGAAGTATTCACAATCCAAGTCCTTTCCAAATGCTAAATCAGGTGCAAATTGGTTTTGTCTGTACCATACACCCGGTGCAAAACAATTATAATCATGGGTATCCTCTGATTCAGTCATTGCAAAGGATATTTTAGTTGAGAAACCAAGGTCATCCCCTGCCTTCAACACCTTTACATTTCTGCTTACCTTGAATCCCGTGTCTCCTGCTTCATATACATCTGAGAAGGAAAACTCAGAGCCGGAATTTACAGTAAGTGTACCCTTTGCAATTATGCTATTACCAAAAACATCAACCTCAGTGTAAGCTTTGTCATAAAATTCATTTATAGCCATTGCTGTCTTAACAGTAACAAACATGGGGCGTTTGTTGAAATATATAGTCTTATGGTTTTTTTGAACCTCCAGACCTCCATCATTAAAAATTAGTGTATATTTGCCGCATATCAGCTTCATGGTAATTTCCCCCTTGGTATTTATGTATATTTTGGTATACTCATTCGCTCTTATTCAGTAGCCCAAGCCAGACCCTTTTCTATATACTCATTCCAGAATTTCCAGTCATGAATACCAACGTCTTCTACATAGGTATGCTCTACGTTTTCTGAAACAAGGAATTCATGCAAACCTCTGTTTTCCTTTAAAAGAAAATCTTCTGTTCCGCAAGCCATGTATATCTTTGGTATATCTGCTTTTCTTTCCTTCAAACCACGTATTAGTGCCTCCGGGTCTTTGTCACTTCCCAAAAGCTCGTCTAAGTCCCCGAACACTCTTCTGTAATAAGGATAGTCTGCAACAGGCCCTTTAAAATCAGGAGTAATCCCGGCAATCTGATTGGTAATAAGTGCCGAAGACAGTGCAATTATCCTGCCGAACCTTTCAGAGTACTTCAAACCGTTTCTTATTGCTCCGTAACCACCCATGGATAGTCCTCCAATGAAGGTGTCCTCTCTCTTATCTGATAAGTTGAAGGTTTTACGTGTATAGTCAACCAGCTCATTTCCGATTAGCTCTCCATAATATGCTCCGACATCTTCATCGTCCAGATAAAAGTGATTTTCTCCAGAGGGCATAAACACCGCAATATTGTACTTCAGAGAGACCTCCTGTATTTTAGTGAATGTCAGCCAATCCATATGATTGCCTGAATAGCCGTGCAAGAGGTAAATGGACTTTAAAGGCCCTTTTGCCTCTTGAGCTTCCTGCCCCGGTATCTCAAATTTATCATTTGGTATCAAAGCATTAAAACATACCGGTCTTTTCATTGTTTTAGCAAAAAAATTAGCTTGAAAAATTGCCATAATAATTCTCCTTTTCAAACAATTTGAATTTAAATATCATAATATATTTTAATATCCCGGAATCATGCTGTCATCAAGTTTATAGTAAGTATCAGTCTCATCTGTTACAGGAATAATTTCAAAAAAGGACACTTCGTTTTTGCTTTCAGTAAACTCAAGCAGGAGCATATCCTCAGTACAGCTTACCCTATCGGATATTACCAAAGGTAGTGCTGCATTTCTAAGTATTTCAACCTGCTTCTTACTTGTAAATCTGGGACGTCCCATATGTATCCACGTCTTCCACGGATTACCATGCAGCTCATTTACAACAGTTCGGTTAATAAAGTATTCTCCTTTTGGCAAGTTCAACTCCAGTGAGAAATCCTTATCAAAATGTTCACCCTTCTCCATTACCGGATTCCATGCGGTTATTGTCACTGTACCGTCAGTTTTTCTTGTTACCAGCATATTTTCATCTCTGTGCAATATTTCCTTACCCATTTGCTCAAAAAAGCTGAACATATGGAAAGTAGGCTTTGGAATGTTATTAAGTGCAACAAGACCAAACCCTCCGTGGAACTGAGCCCTTGGGACATCACATTCTTCAAATACATCGCTGAAGGTCCAGTATGAAAATGAATCAACTATATCTCCGGCCTCACTGATAATACGTGCAAGATATGCCGCATTGAGACATGTATCATGTACGGGATTCAAAGGATTGTACGAGGTATTATATTCAGTTATATGGAAGGGCAGGTGTGGAAATGGTGAACTGTCAATCATTTGTCTTACTGACTGCAATTCGTTAAGCATTTCTACAGGCTCCTTGAGATCCTGATAACAGAACTCATGTGTTTGAACTTTTGGCATATGCGCTGAATATAAATGACGTGAAACAAAGTCAATGGGAGCATTTTCCTTTTTACAGAATTCAAGAAAATCTTTTATCCAGTAATCGGCTCCTCCGCAAATGGCAGGGCCTCCAACCTGTAAATCCTTATTAATCTCCTTAACCGCCATAGCCGATACCTTGTAGAGCTTAAAGTATTCCGCTTCATCGGCATCCTTCCAGAACACCGTCAAATTCGGCTCATTCCAGACTTCAAAAGGCCACTGTAAAACTTCTTCTATTCCATATCTGCTTATAAAGTGCTTTATTAATGCCTGAATAAGCTCCTTCCATTTAGTGTAATCCTTAGGAGGAGTTACATTACCCTTCCAATAAAATACGGTCTGCTCTCCAGATGCCAGCTGTGATGGCATAAAACCCAGCTCAACAAAAGGTTTTAGGCCTCTTTCAAGAAATGAATCAAATATCTTGTCTATGTATGTGAAGTTATAGAAAGGTTTCATTTCTCCGTCTATTTCGTATTCCCTATATATGGCAGTATCATCATGAAACAGACCATGTCCTCTTATATATTTGAAATTAATTGCCTTCTGAACAAATTCAAGAGTATCCTGATACTCCTTTTGAAGAGCGATTCCCATACGTTCTGTACCTACACAAAAACTCCAGTTATCCCTGAAACTCCCTATTACCTTGTCTGAAATCTTTATTTTGCTCATATAATCCTCCTTAAATTAATAAAAATTCCTCTTTTGTATTATTTTATTATAAGATTCTATATATTTCAAAATACTTTTATAAATGTTTAATCAAAACAAGAAAAATTCATATTCTTTTATACTAGTGATTCATATATAAAATTTCTGAAATCAGCATACCCTCCTGCTGTTTCCTGTGAATAATAAAATAGTCCTATACGATAACCTATAAAAAGGTCAAGGGTATATGTCATATGCAAATCGCTGCCTAATTTCACCCAGTTAACACTGTCTTGGGAATAATAGAATTCTGCAATATCCCTGCTGTTTTCAAAATCAAAATCGATTTTCAAAAATACGCTATTGTCAGTCAACAGCTTATACTCTTCCTTATTCTGTCTTGTGTCACTGTCTTTCTTTGATACAATAATTCTTTTCAGATTATTATTATCAGCTCTTACTCCTATAGCTCCATAATCGCCCTGTAGAGCTATAAGTCCGGCGTAGTCCCCTGCCATCATTCCCTCAGTATTAAGCTCCACTGAAAACGTGCATTTAGGGCCACTTGTCTTTTGGGTTAATATATTTCTGGCAGCTAAAAGATTCTTTGCCAAGGATTTAGTGCGTAATCTTAAATAGCCGGGATTCTCAGTAAATGACCAACAATCCTCCTCGGGATTGTGATTCCATTCCCATCTTAAATCCAGCTCATTTTCATTATGGCTGAAAGTGTCACTTGTTATTAATGGTCTTGCCTCATACTCTTCCAGAGGTATCTCGAGCTTTTCCGGTACTCTTCCGTTAATTCCCATATTAGGCCAGCCGTCTTCCCATGAAACCGGAAGTAAGTACGGAATCCTTCCCACCGCTCCATGGTCCTGAAACAAAACAGAGTACCATTCTCCATCGGGTGTATCAATGAGAGCTCCTTGAGCAATTCCCTGATTATGGTACTCCATATCATCATCAAGGAGTATTTTTCTCTCGTACTCTCCCAACAACTCTTTTGCTCTGTAACACACAACACGTCTCCTGCCATTGCCGTCATAGGGCCATTCAATGAAAAGCAAATAATAGTAGCCGTAAATTTTATATGCTCTGCAGCCCTCACAACGCAGCATTATATTTTCAGCAGGAGTACTAAAAAGACGTTGGTTGACTCCTCCGGCTTTTACTCCTGATAAATCGTCTTTTAGCTCAACTATTTTAATCTCCCCGTTGCCATACACCAAATACGACCTTCCGTTATCAAATAAAAAAGACATATCATGAAAAACATCGTTAATAACATAACGATTCCATCCGCTTTTCTCAATATTGTCAGTATAATAGATATATGTCTTTTGCATATCATGGCACACAAAGCATGCATAATAAAGACCATTATAGAATTTCAAACTGGTTGCCCATTGCCCCTTGCCATATGCGTTTCTTCCATTTTTCAGCTGATATATGTCATTATCTTCAATTGTATTGAAAACATAGGATACCAACTCCCAATGACATAAATCCTTTGATTTTAAAATCGGAGCCCCCGGCATTACAAACATTGTTGTAGATACCATATAATAAGTGTCGCCTTCACGTATAATATCAGGGTCCGGCATATCTGCCCATATAATAGGATTCTGAATTTTCATGTAAATTTCCTCTCTTTTATAACGGTAACTATGAGATTTAAAACATTACCACTTACTTCCGGAAGGGTGGGGACAAATACGCAAAGCGTTCATAGCTCTTGCTTTTACCATACATCCACAAATCATACAAGTGATTCCGTCCGTTAAATGTTTGCAGTTGTTACAGGCTTCCAATCGTTTTTCATATTGTTCATTGCCGGGCAACGGTACTCCTGATTGAATTACCCTTTTTACTTCCATTTCAATATCGTTATCGGTAATATGAATATTTCTATGACATTTTATGCAATTATCCTTCACCGCTACCCTCCTTTAACTGCCAAATATCCCGACATTAATTATTATCTGCCGGGACATTTCAGTTTTTATATATTCGATTTTACTTATACAATTTCAAGCATTACAACCGCTTTTGAAGGTATTATACCTGATATATGGTTATTTTCAAGGCGTACACCTTCAAATTTCTTAATAGTTACATTATTTGCTTCCTCAAAGGTATTTTTTGCATTCATGGTACTGGAGGTAATTATTTCACCTGTACTGCTCTTTGCTGTTATACCCCTTAAATCAATATCAATATTCATATCCTCTGACGGGTTGAGATTACAAAGGGTTACATGAATCCTGCCTTCTGAATCTACTGATGAAGAAGCGCTTAACTGAGGTACCTTTTCACCGTTATAAGTATATTCAGGGCTTTCAAAGTCCATTGAAAGCAACTCTGCATCCTGATGAACCTTGTACATATCAAATACATGGTAAGTAGGTGTCAGAATCATGTTTTTACCTTCAGTCAGAATTACTGCCTGAAGTACATTTACCATTTGTGCTATGTTTGCCATTTGAACTCTGTCACAGTGGTTGTTGAAAATATTCAGGTGAATTCCTGCAACAAGAGCATCTCTCATGGTGTTCTGCTGGTACAGAAAGCCCGGATTTGTACCCGGTTCAACAGCAAACCATGTACCCCATTCATCAACAATCATGCCAACTTTTTTCTCTGAATCATATTTATCCATGATGTTTGAGTGACGTGCCACCAATTCTTCCGTAAACAAAGCATTCTGCATTACTGAAAACCAGTGATTTTCATTAAACTCAGTTGCTGAACCCTGCTCTGACCAATCCTTGGAGATTCTTGTGTAATAGTGGATGCTAAGACCATCCATTTGCTTTCCTGCTTCTTTCATAAGTACCTCGGTCCAATGGTAGTCATCTACCGAAGCACCGCCTGCTATTTTGTATATCTTGTTTTCACCAAAGTTTCTTACGTATGTTGCATACCTCTTATATTGGTCCGCGTAAAACTCAGCAGTCATGTTTCCGCCGCAGCCCCAGTTTTCATTACCCACGCCAAAATACTTAACACTCCATGGTTCATCTTTGCCGTTTGCTCTTCTTAAATCAGCCATTGGTGATTTACCGTCAAAGGTCATGTATTCAACCCACTGCTGCATTTCATGTACTGTGCCGCTTCCCACATTACCGCATATATACGGCTCTGCTTCCAGCATTTCACAAAGTTCCAGAAATTCGTGAGTTCCAAAATGGTTATTTTCTACAACACCGCCCCAATGAGTGTTTACCATACAAGGTCTGTTCTCTTTAGGCCCTATTCCGTCCACCCAGTGATATTCATCTGCAAAACATCCTCCCGGCCATCTCAGAACAGGTATCTTCATCTTTTTAAGCGCTTCTACAACGTCTGTACGGAAACCCTTTATGTTTGGTATTTCAGAGTCCTCACCAACCCACAGTCCTTCGTATATACATCTTCCGAGATGCTCTGAAAAGTGTCCGTATATGTTTTTATTTATTTTTCCTTTTTTTACATCGGCATTTAGTACGATTTTTACCATTTAATTACTCTCCTTAATCCGAAACATTTTATAATTAGCACTATTTTAACAATAAATTAATTTTTACATTCCTCAAATCAGGGTCTAAATCTCTTTCTTCGGTAAGGTCAAGTACAGGATATCCGTCTATATCAAAATGAACACGACGCAGGCCGGAGCTTCTTGGTGCCTCTATTCCCGGTCTTGCATGGTATGCACTCCAAACTACACCTTCATCATCCGTAACATATGAATTATGTCCGGGCCCGAACTCTCCCGGGACACTCCTGCTAGTCAGCATAGGATAGTTTCCTTTTGTCCAGCTCTCAGGATTAAGAAGCTCTGCACCATGCTCTGCTGTCAGCAGTCCTACAACATAGGTAGAATCAACGAGAGCACTGGAAAAAGTAAGAAACAGTTTTTTATCCGTTATTATTGCATATGGTCCTTCGTCAACGAAAACATGATTGTTGGCCCAACCGTAATCAGGTTTCGTTAAAACAACCGGCTCTGAAATAAGTTTCCAAGGCTCCTCAGGATTGATTTTGGCAATATATATCCATGCCCCCAAATCAACGGGAACGAACTGCCTTTCAGACCATGACACATAGTATTCGCCGTTCCATGGGATAACAGTCATGTCAAGAGAAATAACCTTTCCTTCTTCACACAAATATGTCCCATCTTTTTTCAGAACACGTTGAGGCATTGACCAGTCTTCTTTTACTGATGGATTTCCGCCCCTTTTAAGTTTCATAACATGAGATTCAATAAAGAAAAATTCACTTGAGGTGGCAGCATGAAAAATATACAAATCTTCGCCTATTTGATGAAATTCAGGAGCCCAAAGGAACCCTTTTATATGCTCATAGGTGTATGCATCCAACAGTAATTTTTCTTCTGCATCAACCAGCTCAGGTATTGAATCAGCTTCTCTGATATATAATGAATTATTTCCGTCAGCGTCATTTGTTGCAATAAAGTAATATTTGTCCTTCCACTTTTTGATGCAAGGGTCGGCTCTGTTTGTCGCTATAGGAAATTGAAAATGCTCCTGATGAACAGTGCCGGTGATTTCATACCTACCCGGCTTACTCCAATTAATTCCCGTAGTGTCCCAATCTATTGTTTTCAAAGCAGTAGTCCCATCATTATATACTGCTTTAGCCTTTACGGATTTAAGTTCTTCAATTGAATTTACCGAAACAGTCTCCGGTACTTCTATTCCTATATTTAATGGTGTTGATAATCTGCATTTAAGCCTGTTTCCAATCTCTTCAGAAACAGAGATGATATTGCGAGGAACTATTCCTTCGATATTCGTACTGATATTTCGTAATCTAACAGGTTCAACAGCAACAGGTGCAGAGCTTATATCAAGCTGATGAAGCTCTTCTGTTTCTGCTTTAAACCAATTTCCTTCTTCACTCCAGCAAATTGTATATGTCCCTTTATTATTGTCAAAGCTGCATACAACGTCCTGAATAAAATTGTCTGAATGAAGGTCTATTAATCCCACTTCTGTATATTGAATAAAATCTTTAGTTTCAAAAAATAAAACTTTACCTTTACTTTCCAAATCACTTTCGCCTTCAGCCTCAGTACGAATGGCAACGATTCCATAAGAATCGTCTGCCAATTTAAAAATGTACGGGCTCTTCAAGCTCTTTGCATTCATTGTTTTATTCTCATTATCCGTTGCTTTGACGAACAGAACTCCTGAATTATGATTTAACGCTTCAAAGTTCTGTCCGTCTTCACTATATGCCAAATGCATACTGTAAGCAAGCTTTCGAGAATATATCATTTCGTCCTGAGGTTCTCTCGTATAGCACAAGAGATATTTTTCCTTCATTATGACAGTCACCTCTCAATTTTTGAATTATCCCTTTACTCCACCAAGAACTATTCCCTTTACAAAATACTTCTGAAGGAAAGGATATACCAAAACTATAGGTAATGTTCCAAGGAAAATCTGAGATGCCCTTAATGTTCTGTCTGATATAGTCGCCAACTCTGAAATTTCCTGTCTGGAGAGCATACTGTAGGATCTCTGTACAACGATAGTCTGAATATAGCTCTGAAGCGGATAATTATCTGCTTTGTTCATGAGTATAAGACCGTCAAACCAGCTATTCCAGTGTCCTACCAAGGAGAAAAGAGTTATTGTAGCCAACGCAGGGGTTGACACAGGTACTACTACTCTCCAAAGTGTGGTCCAGTGTGATGCTCCGTCAATAAAAGCAGCTTCATTTAGTTCCTTTGGTATCTCTCTGAAGAAGTTAAGCAGTAATATTACACTGAATACAGGAACTGCGCCCGGAAGAACCAAAGCCCAAATACTATCCAGTAAGTTCATTTGCTTAATGACAATATACCAAGGAATCAGTCCTCCGTTGAACA